>JACRDF010000045.1 GCA_016212925.1 Desulfomonile tiedjei | reverse complement strand
TAATTGGATCGAACTAAAATTTTTTGCGTTTTACTACCTTCCCGGTGATATTTCACCGCCTACCCGAATTCGCGTGCAAGCGCTACCTATGTCGGCTTCGTCGAAGGCCATTGGAGGCACGGACAATCCACACCCGCGTCGCACTCCCCCTGGCTGCCTGGGTATCATCTTGAACACAAATTGGAGTAACGCAGCTTAAAACGATAGCCAACTGTATCGACCGCAAAGAAGAGTGAATAAAATCTAAAGTCGCGGCAAATCAAATTGAAAAGATGAGAAGATTATGGATATTAAGAATAATTTTATACAGCGGACGGTCGATTAACTCTTCAGGAGATCCTCGAGCCGCTTATTTACCTCGGTCCAGTTCACTATGTTCCAGAACGCCTCGACGAACTTGCCCCTGTCGTTCTTGTAGTCCAGGTAATACGCGTGCTCCCAGACATCCAAGACCATCAAAATCCTGAACATCGGGTAAACGTTCGTGTTGTGCTTCTCGACCTGCATGATGATGGGCCTGTTCGTTTTCTTACAGAACGTGAGCGCCGCCCAACCCGAGCCCTCGGCGCTTGCCGCTGCCTGCGAAAAAATCTTTTTGAACCGGTCGAAGGAGCCGAACTCCTCAACGATTACTTTCGCGACTGTTCCTGACGGTTTTTCACCTCCGCCTTTGCCTTGCGGAGCCAGATTCCCCCAGAACAGCGAATGGAGCAAGTGGCCTCCGATGTGGAACGAGAGTTCCTTGAACGTCGCCTTCGTGTCTAAATCGGTATTGTCTTCCCTGGCTTTGTCCATCTTCTGGAGAATGCTATTGGCTCCATTTACATAGGCTGCGTGGTGCTTGTCGTGGTGCAGCCGCAGCAAGTCTTCCGATATAATCGGTGCAAGCGCATTGTAGTCGTAGGTAAGCTTCGGCAAGACATACAATTTAGGCGTGTCCATTTGCTCATCTCCTTTTTGGGTTAGATGTTTGTGAAGAGATCTGCCTTCATTAAGGTGCCTCCCTTTAAAGAAGCGTACCGGTGAAAACATGGCTGACCTCGAAAATAAGGGTTCTTCCCGTCCCCGCAAGATTTGTTTTACTTGGGGGAATTGAGGGGATAAATCCCATGCTATGGCCATGACAATCATCGCGGGTCGCCGCCGACCTGCGTTTGCTCACGCATCTCGGGATGCTTCCGGATGCCTGAAAAACATCATTATACCCGAACATTGCTTCCTTTCCAGGTAGCATTTGTATTGCCGAACCGAGGAAGCTTACACACCCAGAACCTTTATGATCGTTTTCTTATAGTTGGTTTAACCCCATATTATCCCCGTAATAGCCCAGCCTTGTCTTTATGCCGTCCGCCACTATTTTTCCTCGTGCAGAAGCAATGCAATGTCCTTTCAACCGCAAGAAAAGGAGAATAATTATGTCAAAAAAGATGCCAAAACGCGATATAACGGGTAAATGCGAAGGTGAATGTCGTGATCGCGTAAATGAGGGAGCAAAGGATCGCCAGGTCGCGCTTGAAAAAGAAGCCGTAAAAGCACCCGAGAGTTATCCCAGGGTATCAGGCGCTGAAAAACATCATAACCCCGACAACCCGCCGGCCGGGATGGGAAGAAAAGGATGAGCGATTAAAGCTTCGTTGCAAATTACCGTCTGAGTTGATTCGCGGGCGACGGGCTTTGCCGCCGCCCGTCTTTCGGTGCACATATTGGCGGTATCGACAGAACGATTTAACGAAAAATCTCCAGCGCAATGTCGGAGAGCGCATTGACCACGGGTCGGGCAATCCGGCCGGTACGCGAGTGGCGAGAGCTTGCACCCAGGAGAAGACCCAGACCTACGCCTATCCCTAACGCGATCAGAATTGTCTTACCCGGATTTTCGTCGCTATAATTTTTGGCCTTCGCATACGTTTCGCTTACCGCCTGGGATGCTTTGTCGTAAACATCGCTTTCAGCCTGATCCGCTTTGCCTTTGGGGGTCTTGGATTTGTTGGTTTCGACTTCCATGTTGTCCTCCTGAGCACAAGTAAACGGTGCCTCTCGATTCTAATTACTATTTACCTACTCCACGCGCGAGCCGCTGGTCGCGCCACCTGCCGTCCGCGGTTTCGGCCCAGTACCATCGCTGGCCACGGTTGTCGCGGCGGCATTCTTTATCCAGCCCATGGCAGCCTTGGTCGCGATACCTATCAGGGTCACCTTGATCAGACCGGGGCCGGCCGCTCCGGCAAGCAAGCCACCGAGGGAGTGACGAACTTGTGCGTCCATGGAACCCATGAAGCGTTCCATGGGAGTGCTGCGTTTTTTGAATATCGCAGAGGCAAGATAGCCCAGGCCGGCGGCCGCCCCCAGCGCCAAGTAGGGAGAGTCCTTCACATATTCGCGCCAATCCAGTTTCTCCTTGATGCGAATGCTGATTTGCTCGACTGCCTGGGAAATGCTCTCTTCTCCTTTAACTATATCCTTACGTATATCGTCGCTGCTGCGCTCGGCATCGACTTCCTTGGTGCTATTTAAATGCTCTCTTTTAGTCATTGCCCGGCCTCCTTTGCGGTCTTTTGCATTGTCTTCTATGCTTTATGGTGCGTTTTCTTCAATTGCCTGTAGCCGATAAAGGCAATGGCGATACCGACGATAGCAAGCGTCGCTCCGGTGACAAGCGCCGCAAAGACGGGGGCCATATACGAAGTTAGACCGATGATCATTGCGGCGCAAAGAGACATGCATGCGGCCAAACCGATTACCGCTCCTATCGCGATCGTGAATACCGCACCGCGAACAGCCCGCACCTTTTCTCGAATACCTTGGATCAAAAGCTCGATTTCGTCGTGAACCATGGCGGCCGAGCTGTTGGCGAGCTGTCCCAGCAGTTCGGTAAAGGATTCGCGTACGGGTGTGGAGCTCTTGTTTGCCGCTTTGCCGTTCATTGGGAAAAGGCCGCCTCTTTACCTGCGTCGTAAAATAGCTCCGAGGATCAAGCCGATGCCGCCTGCGATCAGGATGCTGCGCCCCGGGCTCTGCCTGACGAATTCCCGCACCCGGGCATCCACCTGCGCATAGTCGAATTGCCGTACGTACTCGGCCGAATGATTCAACCACTCGGATGCCAGCTTTCCGTGCTGCGCCAAGCCGGATTGCGCATCCTGATCCGCTGCTTTTTCGCCGATAACCTCGGCTGCATGCCGCAACTTTTCGGCAATAGTAATTTTGACATTCTCGAAACCGGTGGACTTTCCCGAAGCTTTGGATTCTTCCTCTGTTTCTCCCGCTTTATCGACGACGCTGGTGTCTATATCCATGGTTCACCTCATTAAAATTTAAAAATCGATTGCCGGCATCGATCGGTTCTCCGCAAGCATCAGCCAAAAAACGTGGATAGAGTTGTAACTAACCGTCTCACAAAAAGGGTCATATTTGAGCGTTGCTCATGTATGACCCTATTTCGGTCTCCTATTTGTTGAGGCTCAAACAGCAAATAAAGCAACTCTGCTTCGGCGGCTGAACAGGAAGATGCTTCATCATAAAGGTCACTTACAGCCTGCACCGCCTTCACTTTGGGGGTCTTGGATGTATCGTTAGCGACTTTCATGTTGTCCTCCTGAGCCTATGCAAAATTTACTTCTCGATATGGAAGGGATCACCGGCTTCGATGGGTAACGGGTTACTCCCAAGCCATGGCCTGTATAAAGCATGAAGAGCTCTCGTCCTCTTGCGCAGGGGTGTCGACTATATCGGCTGGGAGTTGTGCGTCTAAATCGGCGTATACTCGGTCTGCAATCAGGGCGTGCATATGGGTGGTCGGGTGCACGTCATCCCAAAAAAGGTACCCTGAGTCATCGAAATTATTCGGGGAGGCTAACTTGGGTGCCGGCTCGGTCACGTTCGTGAAGCCGAAGGCGCTCGGGTTATTACGCACTTCAACGAAGAGATCATCGACGCCAAATTCATAGATGCCTATGCCTGGATGAGCGGCACTGAATGCGTCGATCATGGTTGCCAGGGCCGTATTGAAGTTGACGGAAAACGCAGTGGCATCAGGGGCTTCGGTCGATCCCAGCGTGTCCGGTATGGCGCCCATATCGGGCAAATTGAGAATCAGCATAAACATGGCCCCGTTGTCGACCAAGTCGGCCATGGCGTCGTTGATATTGTTGATGGCCCCTTGAAAATCCCCATCCCCGTTCAGAAAATCGTTTCCTCCGATCCAGATCATATACAGGTTCGTCGGCGACAGCGGGGGATTCGTCACCAGGATATACGCCCTCACCTGTTCGATCAGCCCCGGCGGTGTCAATCCATCGGTTTGGGCACCACCAAACGCTCGGTCGGTTAAATTGGTGTCAAAGTGGTCTGGGTCGGTTAAATATTCGACCCACACCGGTCCGTTGGAAAAACGGCCTTCCCAGTACAATTCCGGATCAGGCATAGGCTGGTCGTCAAACAGCACGAAATTTCCATTGTCCGACAAGCTGTCCCCGAAGATGACGATTTCACCGAAGGGTCCTGCCAGGGCGTTCGATGCACCCAGCAGAAGTGATACCGTTAAAAGAATACGGATAGCCAAGGATGCTTTCGTTTTCATCGGTTATTCTCCCTGTTTTCGGTTCTGTCATTAGTGCGTGCGCCAGCATTGACTTCCATTTGACATACAGAGTCGGTGCACAGGCAACCGGGCCCCTTCTACTTGTCGAAAAGTTTCTTGACCTGGCCGAGCTTTTCTTGAACCTTCCCGTCCGACTTTTCGCCTTTGCCTTCGGCTTCCAGGTCGGGATTCATGCTCACTTGCCCGGCGATCTCCTTGATCTTGCCCTTTACTTGGTGCAACTTGCCTTCTACTTCGTCTCTTGTTCCCGATTTCATGGTATTCCTCCTTATAGAAAAGTTCGTGTGCTATTCGCTGACTTCTATTACTACAATACTACAATCTTTGTGCCAGGTTTCAAGAACCAGGGCGGCCCACCCATCATATTGATTTCGTATAAGTTTTTAAAAAAAGCAATTACCGGACCAGCTATCTCGGCCATTGATTGAAGGTCATATTTAATCGTTGGTCACATATGACCCCTTTTCAATCCTCGTGACGGGATGGGTGGCCGATGCCAAGGGCGGATTGAAGGGCTGTGCCTGCCTCTGGTTTGCCTTTGCAGACCTCTTTCTAGGGTGCGGATTTTATGGTTTGCGGATATTGAGCTTGCGCATGCGGGCGCGCAAGGTGCTGCGGTTGAGCCCAAGGATTTCGGCCGCGCTGTTTTGGCCGCCGACCTTCCAACGCGTCTGCTCGAGAACCCTGACAATGTATTCGCGCTCGACCGCTTCCAACGTTCTTTGGCTTTTACTCAGATCCATGAACGGCTTCTTGAGTTCATCCACCAGGCGCAGCTTGGGACCCGACGAGTTGATCACCGCGCGCTCGAGAACGTTTTCCAACTCGCGGACATTTCCGGGCCAGTGATACACTTGTAAAGCATTCATGACGCTCGCCGGAATGATGTCGATGCTCTTGCCCAACCGCTTGGAGATCTTTTGGACGTAAAAATCCACGAGCAGCGGTATGTCTTCCGTGCGATCCCGCAGCGGCGGCATGGTAATCGGAAAGACATTCAGCCGGTACCAAAGATCTTCCCGGAATCGGCCTTTGGTGACTTCTTGTTCCAGATTGCGGTTGGTGGCGGCTACAATGCGGACATCGACTTTTATCGTACCGGAGCCCCCCACGCGCTCGAACTCGCCATCCTGGATCACGCGCAGCAGCTTCGGTTGCAGTTCCAGCGGCAGTTCGCCGATTTCATCCAGAAAAAGGGTGGCGCCGTTGGCGACTTCGAAGCGCCCCAAGTGCCTGGAATGCGCACCTGTGAAAGCACCTTTCTCATGACCGAACAGTTCGCTTTCGATAAGGTTGGCGGGCAACGTGGCGCAATTGACTTTCACCAAGGCCCGATTTTTACGCGAACTCAATCCGTGAACGGCGCGGGCGACGAGCTCTTTGCCGGTTCCCGTCTCGCCCAGCACCAATACGTTGGTATTGTTGCCGGCGATTTGTTCAACCTTGTAAAGCACGTAGTTGAGCCCGTCGCTTTGACCGATAATGTTCTCATGGTTGTATTGCAGTTTAATTTCTTCTTGCAGATAAGCTCTTTCCGCTTCCAGTTGATCTTTCAGCTTTTTTATTTCGGAAAGGGCGGTTTCCGCCAGATGTCTGCTTTTTTCCGCCTCTTGCTGGGCCGCTCTGAGTTCGGTCGTTCGCTTTTCGACGATCTCCTCAAGATGTCTTTTATAATATTCACGCTCGGTCACATCCTCGATGGCCAACAGAATAAGCGGGGTTTGATTCGGCTCCCGGTAAATCCGCCTGGCATTCAGATGCATTATCTTTGGACCGATGGTCTCGAAGGTATGCTCCACCTCGAAGTCATTGAATATGGAATTTTGGGGAAGGATCTCTTCCAGCAGCACCCTGAGCTTGGGGATGTCCCATTGCCGGTTGCCCAGGTCGTAGATCGACAGCCCCTCGGTCTGATCGGGGTCGGCGTCGAAGGTGCGGTAAAAGGAAGGGTTGGCCTTGACCACGTTCAGGTCCGAGTCGAGCATTATCAAAGGTTCACGCACCGAACCCAGGATGCTATTGAAATTTTCGGAAACGATTGGCTGCATTTGCTTCTTTCACCCTATTTTCCGACAAAAGCCGACGAGTAAGCGAGGGAGACACGTAACCCATGCCCGCTCCGTGATCCCTCGTGAGTATCCTCTACCGCGATTGCGCATAAGCGGGCGCCTCGCGAGGACGCTCTAAGCGACTACCGCGCGCCGGTTTGGCTGCTTCTGACTCGCACGTTTTTTCTTCCCTGGCCTCGAGAACGACCGGGAAGTGAATACGCACCATGGTCCCCCGGCCCAACTGCGACTCGAGCGCGATCCAGCCGTCATGGTTTTTGACGATGCCATACACCGCGGCCAGCCCAAGCCCGCGCCCGACAAATTTGGTCGTGAAGAATGGTTCGAAGGCTCGTTTGCGTGTTTCTTCATCCATGCCCTTGCCGTTGTCTTCGATGACCATGCTGACGTATCGCCCGGGCGCCAGAACCGGAACGCTTTTCGTTTCTGTTGCCGATAGCACTTCGTTTCGGCAGACGATCTTAATGCGACCTTCACCATTCATCGCCTCGATGGAGTTGGTCACCAGCGCCGACAGCACCGCTCGCATTTGGGTTGAATCCGCTTTGATTTTCCAGACATCGCTTTGCAAATGGGTCTCTACCTGTATAGAAGATTTAAGGTCGCGCTGGAGCAAGGGGAGTTTTTCCCGCACGAGATCGCTCAGCGAAACGGGTTTGACTTGATAACTCCCGCCCCTGGCATAATCGAGTAACTGGCTCGTAAGCTGGGCCATCCTGAATGCGGAGGTTTTCATCGTTTCGATGTAGGTTGCACTATCTGCATTTTGAGGTGCCTTCATCTCGAGCAGCTCGAGACTGGCGGTGATCACGAAAAGGGCATTATTGAATTGATGGGCGATCCCACCGGCCAATGTGGCAATGGCGGCCATTTTTTGAGCCTGCTTGAGCCGGGCTTCCAATTCGAGCCCGTCTTTTTCCGCTTGTTTGCGCTGCGAATTGTCGCGGATATTGCACTGGATCGTCCGCTTTTGGCCGACCTGGTAGATATTGCTCACGAACTCGACCTCGATACGGCGCCCATCCTGCGTTTCCAACGGCAAATGCTCGTAGCGGATGTAGCCGTTGCTCATCAAATCCCGGAAGGCCGACTCGCTGGCCTGGATATCTTTGAAAGGACCGAAGTCCCAAAGCGCCTTGCCGATAAAATCCTTGAGCTCATACCCTAACAAGTTCACGAGGAAAGGATTCGCATCGGTAATGCGTCCGGTATCCGCATCGATGATTAAAATGCCGTCTTTGGCGGCCTCGAACAGTCGCCGGTAACGCGCTTCGGACGCTCGTAAGGCTTCATCGACTTCATTCGAAGATGGGCCGATATCTCTTTTATCGATGCGCTCCTGGAGGGACCCCATATCTAACTCCTATTATATGTTTTGCCTTCGGTCTGCTTTAGCTCCTCTTGTTTCCCAGAAGTAGAAGCACGCCGCCAATTACGATCGCCCCTACACCGGCCCAAACCGGAACGTTGACCGTTTGTTTATCTTTTACCGAGAACTCGATCGGCCCCAGCTTGGTCTCGTGGGTCTGCCGGGTGTAGCTGAAACCGCCATAGACCAATCCCAGGAGGCCGGCCACGATCAGCACGATGGCCGCAATTTTTGCAGGATTCATTGTAGTCTCTCCTTGCTTTCCTTTTGCCGCTACCCGGCGGATTGTAAATATTGTGCCTCGATCCTGGCCTACCGTTATTCTCGCACACGCTCGTCCACGTTCGTCCCAACCTTGCTCTCACCCCCGTACCTATCCGCGCTCTTCTTTCGCGGAGTAAATGACGGGAATGCTTTTGCTCCAATCGTCTTTTGCGGCTGAAGGAACTCCACGCCGACGCCATAGCGTAAGGCGGTGCCATTTTCTATTTTTTTGCACCACATGACCCTGGCCTGGACCTGATTCCGGAAGGATGTATAGTCGTCGATGCCGATCAGGATCTGCGACCCTGGATGCAGTTCGAAGATCGACTTGAAATACATGCCCGTTTGGCTCAAATTATACGACACCACATAGTGAGGAGAGAGCGTCCGTTCAGCACCGAGCATAATGATGTATTCATGACCAAAACGTTCGTTTTTCCTATGTTCCGGCTTCACCTGCATGCGGCACCTCATGTGTACTTTAAGAATTATGTTGTTTTTTCCGAGGCAAACGGGACCTGTAAAAATGTCGCGCCTGTTTCCAGAATCTTTTCTCGAACATTTGAAACAGCGGCGGCGCGGTTAGAATAGAGAGGCAATGGTGACTCGACTCCGCATCGTATCGTCAGGAGGTATGTTACTACCGCTCAAGTTAAACACAAGATTGGATAATCAGGGGGGTAATATGGGCCTAAACCCGATATTATCCGAGGGAGGACAGGTAGGTTCGCAGGCCGATTTTCTTATTCTTGACGCCCAGTTTCGCCCGGATGTTGTTCCGGTGAAAATCGATGGTGCTTGGCGCCAGGCGCAGGATTTCGGAAATTTTCTTTGTACTTTGCCCCTGCCGCACCAGATGCGCGACTTCGATCTCGGTACGCGAAAGCCGTGACATGGTGGCCTCCAGGTTGCGCACGAAAGGGGAAACGATTTCATTCAGATTCGATTCCAGGATGTCGATATACGCACTTTGTTTCGCATCCGATGGGTTGCGTTTGAGTTTGCCCATATAAGGGATAATCAGGCGCTTGATGTTGAGCAGCACTTTTTCTTCGAGTTCGACCTTATCCGCTTCTCTCTGCTTCAGCAAAACTTTCAACGCCATGTTCGCTTCGGTCAGACCGATGGCTTTGCCTTTCAATTCCAGCATTGCATGGCGCAGCTCTTCTTCGGCTTTCTTCTTATGCTCTATCTCCAAGGCCAATTCCCGGTTCGCCCGGTAGAGTGCCGCGGTCCGTTCGTCGACTTTCCTTTCGACTTCGGCGTAGGCTTTGAGCAAATTTTCACTGGCCAGCTTGCGCTCGGTGATGTCCACGATTTCGACGACAATGCCGATGATGCCTTCGGAATCAACGAGCGCGTTGGCGCTTAATAAAAAGTGGGCATACGTATCGTCCGGATGCCTGAGGGCCACCTCGACCTTATTGGATAGCTTCTCGCCGATGGCGGAGAGAAGGACAAAGGGCGTTCCGTCGGGATAGAGGAGCGCAAATGCCTCGTCGAAGGTTTCGAAGATCGGAATGCGGCCCAGCAGCCTGTGGGTCGACTTGCTTGCGCGAATAATACGGCCTTGGTGGTCGCAGAGCACATGTATTTCCGAAGCCTGATCGAGAATCTGAGCGATCAATCGTTCTTCCGCCAGCATCGCCGCGTCGCGCTTTTGCTCCGTCAGGTCGGTCACCACCATGCACACCGTGCCGGGCATATCCACAATCTCGAGAGGACTTACGGAAAGCATGGCCGGTGTCACTTTTTGCTCTCCGGCGCCTAAGGCCAATTCTATTTTACTGCTATCCTTTAAACCCCGCGCGAACAACCTCTGAAGCAAATGAAGGTGGTCCGATGAAAAGTATCGATAGATCGAAGATCCCACCACCTGATCCAGAGGCCATTGAACGATATCCGCGAAACGTTGGTTGCAGAAAAGAATCGTGCCGTCCGGGGAAAGGGTGACGGCCCCTTCGCTCATGGTTTCGACCATGATCCGGTAGGGAAGATCGGCCCCCGAGAGCGTAAAGACCCGATCCCCCTGGGCCGTTGCCACGACCAGGCCGTCCACCTCACCGCTCAGGATCGCGCGCAGCGTTTCCTCGGCCTCTTTCGTCCGAAGCGCCAGTTCCTGCAATTCGTCCAAAAGTTGTTGATATGTTTTTTGCGATTGGTGCATGGCGGCCTGCTCATCCATCCTTGGATTTCAGATCGACGCCCACCAGAAATTTCTCCGTTTCCGACATATCGCCGATGATCTTGCGCAGTGGCAGGGGCAGTTCCTTGATGAGCGTGGGGGTGGCGATGATTTGCTCGCCCTTGGCCAGCGCGGGCTGCTGGTAGATGTCGATCACCTTGAGTTCGAAGCGGCCCGCGAGGTATTTTTCGCAGAGTTGCCGAACCTTGGCGATGGCCTGGATCGATCTTGGCGTCATCCCGGTAATATACAGCCGAAAAGCGTACGTGGCGTTGTTTTGCTTCGCCAACGCGGTTTCGAATTCCTGGTTGCTCGTTTTCAATATTTGGGTATGCATCGTGGTTACCTCATGAGAATTTTTCCACCCTTCGTACTCGTACGCGTACGAGTGCGATTTTTCAATCAGGCGGAACGAATGTCCAGTCCCACCAGCACGCGCTCCGTATTGGCCAGATCGCCGATAATCTTTTTAATCGGTTCGGGAAGTTTCCTTACCAGGGTCGGCAGGGCGATGATCTGGTCGCCTTTGGCCAGTTGGGGGTTCTTGACCAGATCGATCACTTCGATGCGGTATTTCCCCGCGAGGTGCTCGTCGCAGATCTTCTTTAAATTCGCGAAGGCCGTGATCGATTTCTGGGTCTGACCGGCCACATAGAGGCGCAGATTCCAGATGGGTTCCGTCGCATCGGTCTTTGCTTTTTTCCCTTTTCCGGTTGAGCCAGCTTTCATCCTACGCTCCTTTCCCTCTTTTTTTCACGCGTTTGGCCGGGGCCTCCGAAGGTTTCCCCTCGCGGAAACGAGCCATCGCCAAACGGCTTTCGGTCTGGACGGCTTGTCTTTTGCGCTCCTCGTCGGCGATCAAGTGCACCTCTTCGGTTTCCTCATCGAACGCGGCGCGCAGGGCCGCGATCTTGGTTTCCAGATCCTTGCGCTTGCGCTCCTGCTCGCGCAGCCGGCGCTCGGCCTCACGCCGGCAGGCCAGCTCGGCGGCCCTTTCTCCGGCTTCCTGGGCCACCCGGGCGCTGCCGGTCAAGACTTCACCCAGACCGGTATAGATGTCGATCAGGTCAATGCCCTGGTTGGTGAGCACGAACTCTTGAATCTGGTTGGAGTGGTCCATGCCTCGGGACTTCAACACAAAGAGGCCGCGATTGCGTTCCCCATTGCGTTCGATGGCCCGCAGCAGAATCCAGGTGTCGATCAGGGAAGATATCTCTTCGCTGGTGCGTTCCAGGCCGCCTTGTAAATGGGTGAGGTCCGTGAGGAAGGTAGAGATTTGTTTCATCTTCAAAAAGTCGATCAGGCGCGTCAAGATGGATTTGACCTCCGATGCCGTACCCGCGGCGGCCAGGTTGCTGATCGGATCGATAACGAACACCTGGGGATCGAACTGCTCGATCAGCTTGTGGAAGGTGAGCAGATGCATCTCCAGGCCGTACAGCGAAGGCCGTGCCGAATGAAACCGAAGCAGCCCCTTTTTCACCCAGCGGGCGAGATCCAGGCCGATGGAGCCCATGTTGCGGGCGATCTGGCTGGGCGACTCCTCGAAGGCAAAATAGAGGCAGCGCTCGCCGCGCCGGCAGGCGGCATCGGCAAAGGTCGCCGCCAGACTCGTTTTGCCCGTGCCCGCCGAACCGGAGGCGAGAATGGTGCTGCCCCGGTAGAAGCCCTTGCCTTGGAACATGGCATCCAACTTGGGCACCCCCGTGGCGATGCGCTCGGTGGCGACGGGGTAGTCGAGCCCCAGGGAGGTGATGGGCAAAATCGAGAAGCCGCCCTCGTCGATCAGGAAGGGATATTCGTCGGCGCCGTGGGACGAGCCGCGGTACTTGATAATCCGCAGGCGGCGGGTGGAGATTTGCGCATCGATGCGAAAATCGAGCAAGATCACGCAATCGGCCACGTACTCCTCCAGTCCATAGCGCGTCAGGAGTTTGTCGCCGCTTTCGCCCGTGACAATGGCCGTCACGCCGCGCGCTTTGAGCCAGTGAAACAGCCGACGCAGCTCGGCCCGAACGATGGCGGCATTGGAGAGCCCGGCAAAAAGCGCTTCGATGGTATCCAGGACCACCCGCTTGGCCTGGATGGCATCGATGGCGCTGCCCAGGCGGATGAACAATCCTTCCAGGTCGTAGGCACCCGTCTCCTCGATCTCGCTGCGCTCGATGTAAACGTGGTCCGTGGCGATGAGACCGCGTGACACCATGTCGTGAAGATCGAAACCCAGGGAGATGAAGTTCTTGGCCAGATCCTCCGGCGTTTCCTCGAAGGTCATGAAGACCCCGGGTTCGCCGAATTGCATGGCGCCGCGCATGAGAAACTCCATGGCGAACAGCGTTTTGCCGCAACCCGCGCTGCCGCAGACCAGGGTCGGCCGGCCTTGGGGAAGACCTCCCTGGGTGATCTCATCGAGCCCCTTGATGCCCGTCGGGCATTTTTCCAGTAGCACGATCTCACGCTTTTTCTTAACCATCGTCATCTCCCATGACCTTTACCCATTCGAAGTAAAATACAAGCCAACCGAACAAAAACCATCCGCTATCTCAGCGAAGACAAATAGGTTCGCAGACCGATACGCTTATTCTTCACCCCCAGCTTGGCCCGGATATTGTTGCGGTGGAAATCGATGGTGCTCTCCGCCAAATGCATGGTTTCCGCAATATCTTTGGTATTCTTTCCCTGCTGCACCAGATTGGACACTTCAAGTTCGGTATGCGAAAGGCGTAGTAATTTGGACGTTAAGTTGCGCGCCAGGGGCGACACGATTTCCTTGAGATTGGCTTCCAGGATCTCTATATAGGCTTTTACTTTGGCGTCCAATTTTCTCTGCTTTAGTTTTTCCAGATAAGGAAAAATCAGTTGGTTGACGTTCAACAACACTTTTTCTTCGAGTTCGCTTTTGTCCGCTTCTCTTTGCTTGAGCAAAACCTTCAAAGCCGCGTTGGCTTCCTCCAGCCGCATGGCCTGGTCTTGGACCTCTTTATTCGCCAGGACGAGTTCCGTCGTTCGCTCGACCACCCGCTTTTCCACTTCGGCATACGCTTTGAGCAACGCTTCGCCGGCCTGCTTGCGGGCGGTGATGTCCGCCCCGTAGATGCGAAGGCGTTGGTCATCGTCCACGAAATGAATCGTCTGCTGGTACCACTTCTCGTCCACCGGCACTTCCCGCACCAGGGACTTGTCCGGCCCCTCGCGCAGTTGGTCTATCACCGCTTCCCAATCCGCCAGCCACGGGTGACTCGGTCCGTGCTCGCGAAGGCCGGGCAGCATCCGCTCGGCGCTGGGATTGCAGTAATGCACGCGCCCGGCCACATCCACTTCGACGACGGGCCGGGGGTTGAGCATGGGAAAGCTGGCCAGACGCCGTGTTTCGGCCTCCGCCTGCCGGCGCGCGGTGATATCTTCCATCACGAGGCGGCATTCCTGTCCGTCCTGGGACACGCTGGCCGTGATTTGCACGTGGCGCGGCGATTGATCTTCCTTCAGCAGCGCTGCCTCGCACACCTCCTTGGCCTGGCTTGCAAACACTTTCTTCAGGAAGGCGCTGAGGCCGGCGCGGTCCGAATCGCCGAGAAAGAGCCCCAAACGGCGGCCCGCGAGTTGAGCGCGCGCCACACCCAGAAGAAGCGAGGCGGTCAGATTCACTTGGCGGATCGCGCCGTCGCGGCCAAGCGTCAAGTAGCCCACCGGGGCAAAATCGTAGAGGTCGGTATAGCGCTCCAGCCCGGCCTCGACCTGGGCGCGCGACTCCCGCAACTCTTCGTTTTGCATCTCCAGCTCGATCTGATGCACTTGCAGTTCGTGCACGAGCCGCTGCGTATCGGCCGGCGTCCGGGCCGGAGCGCCTTTCTTGGTCGCCGCCCGCAGCAGCGCTTCGGCCCTGCGGCGCAGGGCGGCGGCGTCCGAAGATGCGGTGCGCTCTTTTTTCATGGCGTGCCTTTGGTCATGCGTTTTTCCATCTCCGAGCGGGTCTGGCGCAGTTGGATCTCCAAGGTCTTGGCCGCGGTGATGTTCGAAAAGGTGATCACCACGCCGTCGATCCGGTTCTCCAGGGTGCGGTAGGGCATGATGCGCACCAGAAACCAGCGCCCGTCGCCGGTGACGGCCTGCTTTTCGATGAAGACCAGGGTGCGCAGGACCTCGCGCGCATCCGCGGCCAGCCCCGGATAGTCCAGGTCGCTGGCGATGTCGGTGACTGGGCGGCCCACGTCGCCGGCGATCAGCTTGATGATGCTGCTGGCCTGGGTGGTGAAGCGGCGCACGTGGAGCGCGTCGTCCAGAAACAGCGTGGCGATGTCGGTGCTGTTGAGCAGGTTCTTCATGTCGTTGTTGGCCCACGACAGCTCGTCCACCTTGGCTTGCAGTTCGTGGTTGACCG
>JACRDF010000044.1 GCA_016212925.1 Desulfomonile tiedjei | reverse complement strand
CGGCTGATTGTCTTCCGCCATGGCGGAAGACAATCAGCCGGCAGGACAATAGAGTTTTTGGGGAGGGGTGCCGGGGAACCCTTTTTTGCAAAAAAGGGTTCCCCGGCAAACTCTCCTCCACGAGGTTTTCATGGCTGGTTCGGATGTTCATCCCAAGCATCGTTTTGAGGCGTGGCAGGTTTGGCCCGGTTCGTATGACAATCCCCCTGCGGATGGATCGTTCCCTAGGCCCGGAAATGTGGACCTGCGCATTACGCGTTCAACGCGTATAACGTCAATGGGGTCCTGTTTTGCCCGTGAAATAAAACAGGTGCTTGTCAGGGAAGGATTCTCGTATCTCGTCGAAGAAGCGGATCATCCGGCCACAAAACACGCGAGCGCGGCTTGGGAGAGGCTTTATAACACTTTCTCGATGCGCCAGATATTTGAATACACCTTCGGAGAGTGGTCACCGGACCTGCGATGGTGGAACGCGCCGATTTCAGGGCAAATTCAGGACCCATATCGCCGAATAATATTGTACGAAGACCTGAAGGCTGCCGAAGCGGATTTTGAGAACCACCGGCAGTGCTCGCGGCGCGTGCTGGAGAATGCCGAAGTCCTTATCCTGACGCTGGGCTTGACCGAGATCTGGGAAGATCGCGTGGACGGAGCGGTCATCTGCTTGCCTTCAGGGCCTTATGTCAACGAGGGCGGGGACATGAGCCGCTATGGTTTCCGAGTGAGCAGGCACGCTGAAAACCTTGCCAACCTGGAACGCATTCATGCAATCATGGAAAGGCATAACCCCGCGTGCAGCATCATCGTAACCGTATCACCGGTCCATTTATGGGCCACATTTAGAGAAGATGCAGATGTGATCACAGCGAGCTGCAATTCCAAATCCACTCTTCGATCCGTGGCTGATGAATTCGCGGCTCTCCATGACAATGTCTACTATTTCCCCGCATTTGAAATGGCCACAATCTATCGTCCCATGATGGGTGAGCAGATTTTCGCGGAAGGCAGAGAGAACTTTCATGTTAATCAAATGACTGTAGACTTTATCATGAAGCAATTCTTTGCGTGGTACGGTGAGGTGCTACCCAGCGAGACGTAGAAGTGATACTTGTGGCGCATGCTTTCCAGCCTGCCAGACTGAAATGCCAATGACGGCAGGCTGGAAAGCCTGTCCCACCAAAGCAAATCACGCTGCGCGGCCCGGACGCAGTGGCGTCCTGGCCACCCGGTGAACATCACTCTTGTCATTCGGTATAAGTGGTGAGAACGGTTCGTTGAAGGACAATGTTCCAGAATAAGGAGGGCTGCGGATGGATGACTCTTCAAAGCCTAGTGGAAAGGGAAGCCCTGAAGACGCTCCGCCAAAAAACGCCCCTGAGCCGACGATCGTTGGAGGACGCCCGCTAGGGAGCACTCGCTCATTGCAAGGCATTCCCCGCGGGATAGAAGTGCTCGTCAAGAAAGCCTCAGTCGATTCGGGGTTCCGCGAGGTCCTGCTCGACAAGAGAGCGGAAGCCGCAGCCGAAATCGGCCTTCAGCTTTCGCCTGCGGAGGTCGCCACGCTCAACTCTGTCCCGCGCGCTCAGATCGAGCAAATCATCGACAACACCACCGTGCCCACCGAGCACCGCCGAGTCTTTCTGGGCAAGATAGGGGCCGCTATGCTCTCGGTGCTTGCCCTCCCTCTGTCAGGCTGCTTCGTGACAGGCATCAGGCCGCAGGGGTGCAGGCCTGACACGCTACCAGTAGCCCCGCAAGGCATCAGGCCCGACGACCCGAGCGTTAAAGAGAAAACGACATACTTCCCGCGGGAACGACGTGTCTCCTACGATCTGAAGAGAGGGACGGCAACTCTTGGCCGCGTGCAACCCCGACAGGAACACTTGGCGGTAGCGCTCATAGACAACGGAACTAATCCGATCATTGCAAAAGTCCATTATGAGTGCCCCTTTGAACATGGGGCGGTCAAGATCATTTTCTTGAGCGATCAAGGCGCTCCGGCCTCGAAAGTGAAGTGTAGGCCCGAACAAGGTACTGCTCTGAAGGGCGAAGGCAGGGCCACGTTCTCTGTGGAAGGGAAAGGTGCAACAACCACGAGGATTCTTCTGGAACTCCGCAGCGCGACCGAGGAATGTAAGAAAGACTCCTCAGCCACGTTGGCCTCCTTTCTCGGCCCGCCCCTCCTTGAGCCAGGGGAATACATGGATAAAGGGAGCTGCGTTATCTGGAGGATAGTAGAATACCGGAAAGAATGGCCCTCCTGAGGAACAAAGGCGATGTCAACAGATATAACCTTGGTCAATTTGAATATGCTTTTGATACGGTACGGTGGAGAGGCCGAACGGGAGCTTCATGTACCCTTGGGCTGCCTCTACCTGACGAGAGCGCTCGAAGACGCGGGTTTTTCCGTGGATTTCCGCGACTACCAGGTGTGCGAAGCCGAGGATCCGTTTGCAATCGAGACGTTTCTCGCTTTTCTTGACGATCCTGCCCCTATCGTTGGGCTCTCGTGTATGGCGAACCTGCTGCCGTTCACCATCTTGGCTGCCCAAGCGCTGAAGGCACGCTATCCGGACAGAAAGATCATTCTGGGCGGGATCGGGGCGAAATCCGTTGAGGACAAGATCCTGGCACGCTTTCCCTGGATCGATATCATTGCCCGCGGGGAAGGCGAGGTCACGGGGCCGGAACTCCTGGCTGCGTTGCACTCCAAGGCGGATCTTTCTACAGTTCCCGGCATTTCTTTTCGGCACAACGGAGCGGTACGCCACTCACCGGATCGGGATCGAATCTCCGACATCGACGCAATCCCCTACCCTGCTTATGGTCGGATTGAACTGGAGCGGTACGAAGGATACGGCATGATGACCAGCCGCGGCTGTCCCTATCCGTGCACTTTCTGTTCCGTGGCTCCTATCTGGGACAACAAGAGCTTTTCGCGCAGCCCGAAGAGCATTGTTGATGAAATGAAGTTCTTGCACCGTGAGGCGAAAGTGAACCTTTTCCTGTTTCAGGACGAGTTCTTCGTGTCCGGCAAGAAGCATGTGCTTGCATTTTGTGATGAACTTGTCCGGTCGGGCCTCGATGTCAGGTGGAAGGCCTTCGGTCGCGTCAACCTCACCGATGAGGAGATGATGCAGGCCATGGCCGATTGTGGCTGCGTGGAGCTTCGTTTCGGCATCGAATCAGGGTCGGATGAAATCCTGCGCCGGATCAAGAAAGGCTTTACAGCAGCACAGTCGGTTGAGCTTGTCTCCAGGGCAGTGAAGATCTTTCCACGGGTTGATGCGTTCTACATCTGGGGATTCCCCTTTGAAACAATGGACGATTTCAACCAAACGTTGTTTCAGATGATTTCCTTCCGGATGATGGGCGCGCGGATATTGCCAAGCCTCCTGTCGCTCCTTCCGCAGACCGAAATCTATCGAGACCTGCCGCGGGAGACAAAACTGGAGTTCTGCCCTTTTCTTCTGCCTGAGTTCATTTTCACCGGGCACGAAGTGCTCAGAGGCGCAACCGTGGATCTTCCTGAAAAGCACCGAAAGTACTTTGATCTGGTGGTACAAAATCAAGACCTTTTTCCTGGCTTCTTTCTCCCGGACTTGGAAGGCAATGTTCTGGCAAAACTGGAATTGCTGCGTGAATTCGGTTTCTACCCGCAGGTGGAGGAGCAGGACACTGAAAAGCCCGGCACCGAGAGTTGCGGGGCCCATTCCCCGCGGGTGACGCCGCAGAACTTGGCAACGAGGGCTTGAGGAAACCAGGGGCTATACCCTGGAATTGGGGAGCAGGCTTTCCGAAACTGTCTAAGAACTTATGGATCCGGAGAATAGCGCCGCGCTGGGTGGCCCGAAGGCCACCGCCTCCTGGTTCCGAAGGAACAGGAGATCGTCTTAACCCCGCTGCTGGCACGGCGCTCAAAAAAATACACCTCTTGTCACTTCGCGACCCGGACGCAGTGGCGTCCTGGCCACCCAGGAACGGCAATTGCCGTCGCGGTAACACCATTCCGCGAGTTGGACGAGTTTTGAAACAGCCTCCGAAGGTCGCACCCACACAAGCAAATCACCCCCAAAAACACTGCCCACAAATGCGAACATTGACAAATCGCTTGAAGTATTGATAAAATTATGAAGCTGGGGAGGGAAATCCAATTTGCGTGGATTTCATCCCCATGTTTGCGTTCAGGACAATTCCGATTCCCTTCCCTTCTGCCAATCTCGCCGGCAGAGCCGGGACGAGGATCGGGCATTTCCTGTTGCTTTCCGCGCTCATTGTCGTTTCCTTCTTAATGTGCTCTTGCACGCTGCTTTCACACTCTCCTTATATAGCTCAAAGGACCTTTCTGCCCGAAATGGCGGACAACCGAGGGCTGATAACCGCTCCTTCCGGCGAAGTCCCGTACCAGAGATGGCGAGTGCCTCCCTGGGACGACAACTTCCGATACGTGTGGCTGGTCGGCAACCACGATTTCAGGCGCTTCGACAACGTGGAGATCATTCTATTCTTCCACGGGATGCACTCCAAGGACTACTACACTGCATTCCGTAAGGAGCTTGAACTGCTTGCGCGAAAGAGGCCGAACCAGCCGTTCCTCTTTGTGGGTCTGGTCGACTCGCCGGACGTGCTCGCGGAATCAAACGGCAACCAGCGCTGGAGTGCACTAACCTTGAAAGAAGGTGACAAGCCCGAACGTTTGTTCCAGACCATAAACCGGGTCTTCAAGGCTTTTCGCACACGCTTCCCCAATGTAAAAAAGGAGAAAACCAAGATCGTCCTCGCGGGGTTTTCAGGAGGCGGCCGCGTGCTGAACTCCATAGGCAATTGGCTCGCGAACAGCGGCAAGGAAGATCCTTATGCCGAGGTCTTCCGATCAAGGTTGAGCAAGATAGCCTATTTCGACTGCTGGTTTGACAAGGATGTGGTGGAGACGATCCCAACATTGTTGGAACATAACCCCGGCATGAAGATCGTCGGAACGGTGCACATGAAAAAGCCTCTGGAACTCGCGGCCCTGATTGCCGGAAAGTACAAGATGAAGAAACACCACAGGAAAAACGAGCTGGTGGGACTAGGCGGCCGCCTAGTGATCCTTCGCGGACAATCCCATTGGGATGCCATGATTTCAAGGCTTGCTGAGGCTTTTTAGAAACAGGCAATACGGGGGAAACTTTTTTGTGCAAAAAAGTTTCCCCCGTGCCCCCTTCAAAAAACTCTATATATTGCCCGCTGGATAGCCTCCGTTGTCACGGAGGCTATCCAGCGGGCAAACCATAAAGGTTTTTCGAGAGGGATGCAGGGAGACCATTCCTTCGAAAAGGTTGTCGCCGCAATTGCCCTGCTTGTCTTCCATTTGCTATTAGGGGCTTTGACCAACCTCACCGGGCCAGGCAATTTATGCAATTAATACAGCAAGTTATATGGCGAGCTTGCTTGACGTGGCCAGTTGCATGTGCTATAGAAACTGTTCCAAAGCTTCGGGACCAGGGTTGGATGCCGAGGTCTCCCGTACTTCGCCATTGTCGCCAACGGCGACAATGGGGCAAAATCATGGGAGTTTTTGGGGAGGGGTCCTGGGAGGCCCTTTTTGTTCGGCCTCCCCGGAAACTCTTCGCAAGAACTATCGGGTTTTGAAACCTTTTCTGCGAGGTTGATTTATGGCTGCGTCCTCCTTCCGAAGTGGGGATGAAAGATACGATGAAACCGTAGGTTTTTTGTGCAGCCTGGAAAGGTTCGGGATACTCCTGGGCCTGGAGAATATTACCAACCTGCTGGAGAAACTGGGCAATCCTGAGAAAAGCTTCCCTGCGGTTCATGTGGCGGGCAGTAATGGAAAGGGATCAACTTCCTCGTTTATATGTGGAATGTTACGTGCTGCCGGGCTCAAGACCGCACTATATACCTCCCCGCATCTCAATGACTTTCGCGAGCGTATCAGGATAGACGGGGCCCTTGTTTCCAAGGAGGCCCTGATAGCTTCAACCGAAAAGATACGCAAGATTTACGATCCCGAGCGAACCACTTTCTTCGAGTTTACCACCGCGGTCGCATTTGACTGCATCTCAGAAGCAAAACCTGATATAGCGGTGGTAGAGGTCGGCCTCGGCGGCCGATTGGACGCCACCAATACGGTTCACCCTGTTGTCACGGTCATCACTGACATTTCCAGGGAGCACGAAGACTATTTGGGGACAGGGATCGCTGCAATCGCAAGAGAGAAAGCCGGGATAATCAAGCCTCGCGTCCCGCTTGTAACAGGGGCCAGCAGGCAGGAGGCTCGTGCGGTAATTCTGGAGGTCGCTCGATCCAAAGAAGCCGCGGTGGAGGAGTTGGGGAAGGATTTCCGAGGCGTGCGGACCGGACAAACCACCTTCAGGTATGAATCCCGCAGCCTTACCCTTGACGACCTGTCCGTTGCCATGCCGGGAGGACACCAGATCAAGAACGCTTCTCTAGGCATAGCTGTCATAGAAATTCTTAGAAGGAAGGGCTATGCCATCCCGGATCGAGCTATCGTTCAAGGAATAAAGACTACACGATTTGCCGGCAGATTCGAGGTCCTTGCCCGCAATCCTGATGTTGTTATAGATGGCGCACACACGCCCGAAGGCATGCGGCTCTTGAAAAGCACTTTTAGGCAGGTTTACCCCGGCGTGCAGCCTTTGATGCTACTGGGGATGTTAAGGGACAAGAATTACAAAGGACTGGTCGGCATAATCGCCCCCGCGGCCCGAGAGGTGGTATGCGTGTCTCCGCAAGGGGATCGCGCTTTGGACCCCGAAGAACTGGCTGCGGAGGTCCAGGCGTTGGGAGTCCCTGCCAGCCCGGCTGAAAGCATCGCCGACGGCTTTGGCATGCTGAAAGCAAAAGCAGCGGCTAACGATGTCATTCTGGCCGCGGGTTCGTTGTACATGATCGGCCCGGTGCGGCGAGCATGTGGGATTGAAGACGATTGAAGATTCAGCCGCCCAAATCAGACTCAAGGGTTAACGTGATTCCAGAGCTGCCGGGTTTGGAACGCTGCGGACGGCAGACCGTCGCGCAGGGCTGCAATTTGCTTCGCAGGATAGCGGTGCTCGCGGCCGCATTTGCACTCCTGGTTTCTTCAATTCACATGGTAGCGAGCGAGGCTGCCGCGCAGAAATCCACCGCTAACGACGCACCCAAAGAAAAAACCATCGTCCCCACCGACGTACCGATCGATATATCCGCGGACAGGGTCTCGATAAATTATGAATCCAACACCTACGTGGCCAGGGGCAATGTCACCCTGAGCCAGGGAAACACCCGGCTGAGAGCGGACAGCATACAGTACGACGGCAACACCGGCGAATTAGCGGCCATGGGAAAGGTCATCGTCCGTATGGGGAGTGACGTTGTAGAAGCTGAGAAGATCACAATCAAGATCGGCGCGGCCACCGGCGTGGTCGTTAACGGGAAACTGTTATTGACTCGGCACAACGTTTACCTGGAGGGCAAAAAACTCGAAAAGACAGGGGAATCCACCTATCGCGTTGAGGACGGGAGCTTCACCACCTGCGACGGGACAACGCCGGCCTGGCGGATCACGGGAAGGGACCTCGATGTAACCCTGGAGGGTTACGGCAGACTGCGGCACGGGTTCTTCTACATAAAGAACATCCCCGTTTTTTACTTGCCTTGGCTGGTTTATCCGGCAAAACGAACTAGGCAGAGCGGCTTCCTCATGCCGACGCTGGCGAACAGCACCAAGAGGGGGATAGACGTTCGACTTCCTTTTTTCATCGACTTCTCCCCCAGCGTGGACGCCACAATCGTTCCGAGGGTCTGTACGAAAAGAGCGGCACAGACATCTTTGGAGTTCAGGTATTTTCCCTTCGAGGATTTTACCGGCCGTTTTTACGGAGAATATACATACGACTGGCAGTATGGCCCGGAAGAGAACCCCAAGAGCCACCGTTTCTATCTTACCTGGCGCCATGACCAGGACCTGGTGGAACGCGTCAGACTCAAGGGCAATGCCAACTGGGTTTCCGATCGAAACTACTTTGAATTCTGGGGAGATCGCTTTGACAAACGGCTTCGAGTCCGTTACCTGGAATCGAATGGAGTAGTTGATAGACAATCCACAAATTTCCTTTTCCAGGCCGAGGCCAGGTACTTTGACAATCTGGATCTTCCCGACAACGCTTTGAGCGTCCAGAACATTCCTATTGTCACCGGCACGGTCTTTAACCAACAAATACCGTACACGCCTTTTTATCTGAGCACCAATTTGATCTTCAATCACTATTACGCGCCTATCATGCACAATCAATGGTTGGGGAGCCGCCTCAACGCGGATACACGCCTCAGCCTCCCTGTCGCTCTCGGGCGTTTTCTCAAGCTGGAGCCTTCCATGACTTATTTTGCGAAGGCCTATTCAGCGGACTATTTTCAACGTGAAAAAAGCATAAGCTCTGTCCACACAGTGCGAACCGATCTGTATCAGGTGGACGCGGATATGTTTACGGACTTGCAGGCCGTGTACGACAAGGGCTTTTTTGGATTTCAACGTGTAAGGCACATGATTCGGCCGCGAGTGACCTGGACTTTCAGGCCGTTTACAAAACACCAGACCTATCCCTTTTTCGACGATTCCGATCGAATGGATCGTGCGAGCCTGCTGGTTGCGGAAATGCGCCAGACACTAACCGGCCGCCTTGGTCCGAACGAATATTTGGATTTTCTGACTTTGAACGTTTCGCAGGGATATGATTTTCAGAGCGTTGGAGGAGCGGATGCTTCACCCGATCAAAGGTTTCTCAACCTTTACGGATGGACGAAAACTCAGGCGGAGCTGACCATCAAGCCGCATACGCTGGTGGACCTCACCGCGCAGGCGGAATACGATCCCGTGCTCAACCGGGCCCGCAAGTATAGCCTCAATGTAGGCTTAATGGACCACCGAGGAGATTTGCTTAGAGTCCTGCACCAGTTCACTGAAGACGAAAAGCGGGAGGACCTGAACCGCCAGACTAACGTGAACCTTCAAGTGAAGCTTACTTCGGACCTCGATTGCTTCTTCGAGAATCAATTCACGCACCAATTTAATTTCGCTTATTTCACGAGTTTCGGGCTAAATTATCATCCGCAGTGCTGGAGCGTGCTGTTACGGTATTCCGAAGTTCGTGAGCAGGACCCTGTCACGCAAAAAATAAAAGATCCGGATCAAACCGTTTTCATGACCCTGTCTCTATACGGCCTTGGCCAGGTCTACAGATTCACGCGAGATTGGGGCGAGATCTTGGGCCACGCGGGGGACGACCGGGATACGGCCACCCGTTGACAGGGCCGAACCATTGCAAAATGGACCTATTTGGGGTACGATCGGACCTGTGAAGGGTTTATAAGGACAATCAGGATTCGGAATCATTGCAAGTGTCAAAAATAGTGTCCGATTACGATGAGCGCCTCTTGGAAATTGGTACGTCGCGGCCTCCGTGCCGGTACACTTTTCGGATACAGATCAACTAGTTCGGCCCGGCAGGGACTCCGGTCCGCGGTCCGGGACAGGCTCTGGACCCTATCAGTTCTCTTAACAGCGTGGGCTGTGCAAAAGGTCAGAAATTGTGGCAACTGGTATAAATTGTTCGGCAAGATTAGGAACTGCCGCACACGACACGGCCTCCAAAATAGCAGCACCGCCTATGAGTCCAGTTAATTTGTGACTTAATGGCGGGCTTGGAACCCGCTTCGATACCGGGAATAATTAATGGGGGAAAAAATGATTACAAGCGTCAATAAGCATTCTTTATTCACTCCTTTTGATTTGCATGGGCTTTCGTTGAAAAACAGGATCGTCATGTCGCCGTTGACCCGTTCACGGGCGGGCGAGGAGCGGATGCCCAATTCGCTAATGGCCGAGTACTATGTTCAGAGGGCTTCCGCGGGCTTGATAATAAGCGAGGCGACGGTCGTTTCTAAACAAGGCATTGGCTGGTTGAACAGTCCGGGGATCTATTCGGACACGCAAACCGAAGCCTGGAAACTGGTGGTCGATGCGCTTCATGCCGAAGGGACCCCCATATTTCTCCAGCTTTGGCATTGCGGACGAGCTTCCCACGCGGCTTTTCACGAAAAGGGGGAACTTCCGGTAGCGCCTTCGGCCATCAAGATAAATGGCGACTATAGTCATACGCCCGTCGGCAAAAAGGAGTATGAAGCGCCAAGAGCGCTGGAAACGGACCAGATCCCGGCCATCGTGGAGGATTTTCGACGAGCAGCGGAGCGCGCGAAAGCCGCGGGTTTTGACGGAGTGGAGCTGCACGCCGCGAATGGATACCTCATAGACCAGTTCCTACAGTCCAGGACTAATCATCGCACAGACCGCTACGGGGGCAGCCTGGAGAATCGCTACCGGTTCCTGGACGAGATCGTCCAGGCGGTGGTTACGGTCTGGCCCTCCAACCGACTCGGTGTGCATATAGCGCCGAACGGCAGTTTCAACGATATGGGCTCACCGGATTATCGTGAGACGTTTGTGTATGTAGCTACACAGCTGAATCGGTATGACCTTGCCTATCTGCACGTGTTGGACGGCCTGGCATTCGGATTTCACAAACTCGGAGAACCCATGACGCTGGCCGAATTCCGGGAGGTGTTCAAGGGGCCGCTCATGGGTAATTGCGGGTACACTCAAGAATCCGCGGAAGCTGCGATTCAGAACAATGATGCGGACCTGATCTCGTTTGGTAGGCCTTATCTCAGCAATCCCGACCTGGTGGAACGTTTCGCCAATGGCTGGCCTCTAAATCCGGAGGCGGACATGAAGCTTTGGTATGCGTTTGACGCGCACGGGTATACGGATTTCCCGCGATACAAGGCTTCGTAAGAGCCGTTGAGGCGCTGACGGAGGCTGTACACAACACGGCCGTACCCTCAGCAAGGAAACGATGCTTTCCTTGCCACAGGAGAGTTTTTTCCCTTGACAGAGGGCCTTTTGATGGGTGCCCCCCTTTACAACCCCTTTTACAGCGTGGATCTCCGTGAGCTGGCATTGAAATGGGACCTTTCTTACTTTCGACTTGTCATATAACGCAGGCCGTTATACCATAGAGGCGTGATCAGAAGTTTCAAAGACAAAGAAACAGAGAAACTGTTCAGCCGAGAGGCATCGATGAAGCTGCCCCAAGATCTTCAGAGGGTAGCTTTGAGAAAGCTCAGGATGTTGCATCGCGCCGCGATCCTGGCTGACTTAAGAGTCCCTCCGGGAAACCGTCTGGAACCTCTTTCAGGGGACCGGGAGGGACAATACAGTATACGCATCAACGATCAATGGCGCGTCTGCTTTGTCTGGAAGGAAGGAGATGCCTACGATGTGGACATTGTTGATTACCACAAAAGGAGGCGCAGAAGATGAGCACTAAGACTCTCGCTCCGCTCCACCCTGGCGAGGTGTTGCTTGAGGAATTCATGCGCCCTATGGGTATAAGCCAGAACCAGCTTGCACGGGACCTCAAGGTCCCCCCGCGGCGTATCAATGAAATCGTCAATCGTAAACGAGGCATTACGTCTGATACGGCCTTACGCCTGGCTAGGCATTTCGGCACTTCGGCTCAATTCTGGATGGGATTGCAGGCAGATTATGACCTAGAGCTTGCACAGGATGCGTACGCCGATAAAATTTACGGGGAGGTAAAAGTAAGGGATAGCTCTCAAAAGACAACCGCCGCATAAGTTATATCCACCCAAAAAATCCCCAAAATTCCAAATTCCGAAATTCAGGGGACACCATACGTAATGCGTTTTCCTGACCGTGAGTTGAATTGGGTGTTTCCAATTTGCCTAAGGCGAAGCATCATGCAGCCGCGTCACGCTGTTTCATTGGACGTGGTTTAACGGTCCTGCGAATTTCCGCCTCTGCTGCATCTTTGGCTGTCTCCAAATCGTACCGAGCCTGGAGGTTCATCCAGAAACCGGGAGTCATCCGCAAATATCGCGCTAAGCGCAACGCCATCATTGCTGTGATCGACCGTTTCCCATTGACGATCTGATTTACCGTCCTAGGATCAACGCCAAGATGACGCGCAAGCGCGTTCTGGCTCAGTTCCAAAGGCTTCATAAGTTCTTCCAAGAGGATTTCACCTGGATGAATCGGCGGTAACCTTTTCATTCCTTGCTCACCTTTCCAAAGTCAGTGATAGTCGCACACTTCTACATCGTATGCATTACCTCTAGGGTCGGTGAGCGATATAAGTCAAGAGAAGACTTGGCCGCATCTTGAGAGCCCTGAAAGGGCGTCCCATGCGTAGCCACGGGTGTAAGGAGACTGTCTCAAAACCCTGAAATTGACGCATTTCCAGGTCTGGGCGCACCTGCGTGTGCGCCCAGAGAGCGGGCAGACACCCAGGTCTGCCCCTACAGCGATCCCTGATCTTGCCCATTGGACAAGGATTCGTATCACCTATTAGAAAGCGCATTGGTATCAGGCCGCATGGTTCCGGTTTGTTTGCCGAGTTGACTGACCCGGAGCAAGTGCCTAATTTCTTGTTAATGGAGTCCGGCCGGGTTCTTGAGAAAACGTGGACACATGGGTCGGATGCCGATGGCATGAGTTTTCGGCTTTGCCGGCGTTTCCATCATAAAAAACCTCCTGAACAAGACCCGGCCAAACCGGCTCCGTCAAATAGTACAGCGAAAGGAACCTTACAATGGATGCCAAGGAAGTGGTTCGCCTAGGTTTTGAAAGAGGGTGCAACCAGCACGATATGGAAGCAGCACTTGAGTTAATCAGTGAAGACTATATGATGCACGATTCCTCGCAGCCGGACTTTCCCCGCGGCCGCGAGGCCCACAAAGAAGCGTGCAGCGCTTTTATGGAAGCAATACGAGACTCCTCCTGCACCATAGAAGATCAAATCGCGGAAGGTGATAAGGTCGTGACCCGTTTTACTTTCTCAGGCTGCCAGGTGAAGGACCTGCCGGACATCCCGTCCAAGGGCGGTTGCTTTAAGGTTAGCGGGGTTGCGGTCAGCCGGGTGGCTGACGGCAAGATCGCTGAGGAATGGATGTACATGGACGAGCTGGGCATGCGAAAGCAGCTCGGGGGCTCATAAGCACTCTGTTTCATAAATTCAGTGCCGTATCCTTTTTAGTCCGAGCCGATCAGCAAATTATGGTCGGCTCGAACGTCCGCCCCACAGGCCAAATTGATCAGAGGTGAACGATGAAAAGTAAGACTATGTTACTGGCTTTCGCGGCGGTCTTCGCGTTGGTGTTTTACTCTGTGGCCCTGATGGACACGCCGCAAGCCTGGGCTAAATCAGCTGGAGGACAGAGCAGCACCTCCTCCCGTGTGGTCGCACCGCCACCCGTAAATACCGGGGGCTCGCAGAGTGCCGACGCGCAGGCCAAGAAGAAGAAAAAGACGTCAGGTGACCAGCAGGAGTACATGCTATACAAGATGAACGAAGTTCTCATCTCCAACTAGCGTTTGGCCGATTGGCGGCCCACGAGTGTGACGGCATTGGTTCCGTGCATGGACGAACTGGGCATGCGAAAGCAGCTCGGGATCTCGTAAGCACGCGGTTTCACAAATTCAATGACGTATCATTCTCCGTTCGAGCCTGTCAGCAGGTTACCGGCTCGGACGTGCACCCCACCGACAAACGGAATTATGCTGCATCGGAACTGCTCTTGACTCATCCCTGAGACTCGCTGGATTGGAAGACGGCAGGACATGGGCTCATCCGGTAAGTGCGTACGTGATGATTTGAGGTGTCAGGAACGAGTTGAAATGACATAGGAAAACGTCTCCTCTGGCGCTACTGACATTTGGGATTGGCCCCTTAACGGAGACTGTCATGACCTCGCTCTTCGTGTCCATTCATCAGTCGATCAGGATAGTCTCGAAGTCCGTGACCTGCGGAGTACATTGCGGCCTCAGCATTCCTCGTTGGAAGGACTTCGAGGCCTTTCAACTGTCTAAAATAACTAGTCATCCTGATTGCGATTGGTCAAGTACGCAAATGCCGGATGAGCCAGGGCATGAGCCAAGAGCAGACGTGACCCCTTTCCTTTCTTGCCATCCTATGCTTGCGTCTCAAGACCTGCCGGAATTTTTCTTGGGGTGCTTCGCCTGAACTCTGTATCAGGACCTGCTCAAGGATGGGATTTCTATTTAGCTGATGGATCAGGGGTGCGTGTAGCCTTGTCCGCCGAACCATCCGAAATCCGTAATCCCCGATTGAACGGGAAGTTCCGGGGCGGGGGACAACGTCAGTCCCTCCCAATTACCCATTCAACAATTCATAAAGTCGCTCAGAATTGATCTGGTGGAGGCTGTGGCGATCTCTCATAAACCTGTCTAGACCTTGGCGCTTGCCAGGAATGGTCTTCAGGGTGCCATTCAACAGATTCATTCAAGGGTGGGGCAATTCTGATAGCACTCAAACAGGTCAATTTTTCGGACTGTCGCTGCTCCGACTTACTCACGTATTGCGGCCCCGCAGTGTGGGCACTGTGCCACCCTCCTTTGCAGAAACATCGCACACGCTGGGCATGCCAAAAGCCTTTCGGGCGAGGAATCATCCATTGAGGTGGACTCCGACTGCGTCTCTACACTGACTTCTTCCGGGGTGGGAAGCAACTCTTCATCCACCGCCGCCAACCAATGCCGAGGAACTCTGTTTCTAATCTCTTCCAAGGAATTGGCTACTCCCAAAACCAGGCGTTGTCGCTTTTCAACCTTACCGTTAGTACGGGTTTTGATTCCATATGCTAACTGGTTATAGTCAAGATACTTCGGAACAGGAATGCTGTTTTCCGGTTCCTGTAGAATCTTTTCGGCTTCCCCGCGAAAAGCTTTGTCGATTGTTTTCTCTGGGGTGGTACCTGTTGAAATATCTATGCTTCTAAGCTTCAAGGTAAGCATAATATATCGAATAATCATTACTGGCACTCCAAGGATTCCGCCTACAAAGCAGCCCCCAACTATTATTTGGCCAAACGGCAGCAGCCCACCCGACATGATAAGTGCCATAATCCCTGTAGCAAGGTCCCATTGTTGTCTCTGAAGATAATAGAGCAGTGCAAATCCGAAAATGCCGAGAAGGATGAGCAGCAAGCACGTTTTTATGTACTTCTTGGTCCTAGACTTCTCAAAGGCCAAGAAGTCGGCAAAGGCCTTGCTAACGCAGTTTTCACAAAGGCGGAGTTGCCATATCTTTACGGCATCCTTTGTTTTTATGGGAAGAGGCACACGACCAGGAACAAAAGATTTGAATTCGGGTACCCACCAAGTTTCCGCACCTGCTGCAGCGATACGGGATGCCACCGTTTCACGGGAACCACACCGTGAGCATTCTACTGTTTCAAATGCTCCGACCATGCCCTGTCCTCCTCACATGAGAATCCTGATGTCTTGGATAAAGGGATGCTCGCTCCCGAGAAAATCCGTTCCAGTTTTAATCTTGACTTATGCGGAGGCCTTTCCATTCCTTCGGTCTTTGTCCCAGTTCCTTTTTTTCCCACACTTGGGCTCAAGCAACTCAGGCCCAAGAACGCCTCCCCTCCTCGTTCGATACCACGGCTCAAGTCGGCTGGTCAACTGTAATCTTGCTGCCATGAAATGGTCATGGACGGCCAAACTCCCTTGCCCAACAGCTGGAAATCCGTAATTCCCGCTTGAACGGGATATTCCCAGAAGGGAGACAAGTCCAGTCCTTCTAAACCCCATTCAGCAATTCAAAAAATCGCTCAGAATTGATCTGGTTGCTCCTCAGTGCACTCGTGACCTACCCATCTTGAGGGCAACTCGGCAAGGAACTTTGGACAGGCTCAATTGTCTCAAAACACCAAATTCCTTCCGATCTACTCTGGCAAATTTGCCAATCTCGCTTGACCGAAACCAGAAAGAAGGAGGACACTCCCATGAAAAGTTCTGAACTTTTCGCAATCGTGAGCGATATTCTTGGCTGGCTCCCAAAGTCAACGGGTCAGGTGACCATCGTGGGATTGGTGCCTTGGTTCGCTACGAGCCAAGTGCTGGGTAGAGCGCTGGGTGATTGGGATTTGAGTGGATGGTGTGGAGACATTGCAGCAGCAGTATTCATTTCCTTGGTCAGCAGTCTGTATTTCATTCAAGCCTTGGCGAGACGTAGACCCTCTATTAAGCGCAATCTCCGCAATTTGCTAGGCCTTGTGTGGATTCTCCTTGGGACCCCGATTATATACTGGCTGATTCACGAAAGTGGGATGGTCGAGGCATTCAAGCATTTGGTTGACACAAAGTTCGAGGTGCCCTCGGCCTCTCTTCACTTGACTTGGTTCCCAGCCTATGTGTTGTCTTTCGTCGTCATAGGTATCGCAGTTTCATACGTTACGGAGCTTCCGCTACCTGAGTAGATTGGGCCAACTTTCAGACCGGTAGGTCATGGAGTCTCAAACATTGATCTGCTGTGAAGCCTGGGGCGTTTTCTCAGGAGAGCTATCGGAATGATTTCAATAGGACTGACCGATCGGTCCCCTCCCATTAGGTCTTTCTTTCGGTCTTGTCTCATAAATCAATCGTTCCGCCCATACGCGCCGCAAAACGAATGCCAGGCACTATGGGGCTTTTGCGATCCTATCCTTGCATATCAAAGCCCGCTGGAATTTGTCTGGGCTCATTTGCCTGAACTCTGTAAGAAAACCTGCCTAAGGATGGGATGAGTCTTGGACGTATGAAGATCTTGAAAGTTTCTACAACAGGCATCGTCATGAATTATATCTGGAACTGACTTTTTCAGTTTGACTCCTCACCGACCAGCGTTTTTATTATGTCGTCTAGATCTATGGTACCGTAGGTAGTTGCGCCCAAGCCCTCAACACGGCTGCTCGGATGTCCGTAAAGAGTCACGTTGTGGTGTGGCTTGTCTTCGAATGTCTTGTCGTACAGTTCTTTGCCCTTTACATCGAATGTCCGAATGCGGACGTGCTGTTGCTTGCCGTACGCTATAGGAATACTGCCGGTACTCCCGAAGTAAGGCACAGGTGTTACGATGCAACCACATTCAATAGTCAGATCGCCGTGTTTTCTAACAATTTCAGGCGAAAAAAGAAGTCGTATGGCATTCAGCAAGTTTGTTCGTGGAGATCCACCTACCCATTCGCATTCGTTACGGTCCCCCGCCAACCCTGTGAGTAGTTTCTGATAATAACGCTCATCAACATCATGCCCAGTTCGCCCTTTCCATTTTGCTGCCGCTAGAGCAAGCCATTTAGGGTTCCTAAGTTGCCCTGCATCTATTCTGATTGCAATAGCCATGCGAGCAGCCTCTCGAATATCACGATCCGAACCATTTATTGCGATATCGGCAAGGAGATACTCGTCCCCCATATTGCCTGCGGCGAGAGCTCTTATCTGCGGGTCCGAGGATTCTTTCATTATTCGTGTTAGGGCCTTTTGATCTTTGATACGGTGGACGGCACTTCGTCGCTCAAATGCCTGTGAATGGTGGAGGCCTATTTGAAGAAGTTCATCCTGATCTGTTAAGCTCTCTAAAGCGGCAGAGCGAACATCAGAGTCTGCAGAAACCATGATTGCTTTCCTGAGAGCCTTCTGATCCTTGATACTTCGGGCAGCCGTCACTCGAATTTCTGGTTTGCTCCCCTCTAAAGCAAGCTTTGTCAAGACATCTTGATCACTGATGAACGGTATTTTTTCTTTGGATGGTTCGCATGCGGAAATAAGTAACACAAGCGTCAATATTGGGAATAAGCCACCTAGGTATGTTGACTTCCAATTCTTCTTCAGTGTCAGGGAAACCATGCCCATAGATCCCTCCCTCTAACGCACTGTATTGCCTGACCGTAACCATATTCTTCGCACAAAGTGCCTTCCGCCTTGGAGAGACAACGATTGATCCTTTCATCCTCTTACCACGGTCCAAATCAGCGGTCAACAGGATGCTTGTTGAGTAAGGATGCTATGTAGGCCAGGAATAGCCATCTTGGGCGAGCAAGAAATCCTCGCTCCGCTTGGTCGGTATGTTGGGGATGGACAGACCTTTCCTCAGCTGCTACCTTTCTTTTGTAATTTAACCCTTTAATAACTGACAGACATTTAACTCCCTTACTTGAGGTATTGAGCGAGACGTTTACTGTCCTTCACCAAATCAAGGGAGGTATTTATTAAAGAAAGGGGGCAAGTCTGCTCTTGGCTGGTCGTGAGCTGCCGCGTGCTGGCACGGGCCATATTCATGAGCTAAGAGCATACCTGCCTCCGGCCTGGACTTGGATTCAGACCTCCTTCGCTGAAGAGCCTGTCACAGCAGCAGGTTTCATGAGAACTCTATTCTGGCTCCTACCTCCCAAACTGCTTAGGGATTCCGGGGACATTATACTCAATTCGTTCTCCAGCGCGAGAATTATGTAAGGTGCCCCAGATTTCCCCAGATTTCCTCACCCCACCCACAAAGGGAATTATGCGGCATCGGAGCTGCTGTTGACTCATCGCCGAGACTCCCTGGTCCCGAAGGCGGCATGACATGAGCCAAGAGCAGACGAGACCCCTTTCCTTTACTACCGGCCTGCGATAGGGCCGGCGAAGCTACCGGCCTACATCAACGGTACCTGGTTGCCGGCTAATTCGCGTAAGATTGAATTGTTGCAGTAAGGAAATACAAATGAAAGACGTCTGGAACACTCTCAATATCGGACAGGTACTTCTCTCCCGTGATTTCAACGTCGTGGGTATAAACGATTACGCACGACAGGTCTTCGGCCCAATCCTGAGAAACTTGGGAGAGAGCCTCTTTCGTTGCCATTCCCGGAAGAGCCGTGAGAGGGTAGCAGCACTTCTCCAAGAACTAACCTCGGCTCCATCGGATATGCCCCGTACCATGGTGTTGGACGTGCTTGGCAAGGTGGTGATGTTCAATCTTTCGCAGCTCTCAGTCGCTTCTCCCCGCCCGCAATCCTTTTGGTCCGTGACCTTGATCGACATAAGCGAGCAAACCGGTGCCGCTAAGAATCCGCTCAGCGGTGCGCTTGAGATGAAAAGGTTTCCCGTCTACAAGGAGGGAATCTGCCATTTTCTTCCCACTGACGCGGTCCACTCCATCCAGTCTGACGGAGATTATTGCAAAATTTTTACTCCCGGCAAGTCGTATTATCTGCATTCAAGCCTCAAGAACCTCCTACAGCGGTTCACGGGCGCAAGCTTCTTCAGGGTCCACAAAGGTTTTATCGTGAACCTCGACCATGTGAGCAAACTCACCCGCGACGGAAAAGGACACACGCTGATCATTTTCGATGACGCGTCTATTCCTCCCGTCCCGGTTTCGAGGCGTAGACTGGCAGAGGTGAGAAAAGCAGTGCATCTTCTCTAGACCGATTATCGACACTTCCCCGCCGTTCATCGATAATTTCTTGAGCCCTTCCGGACTGTCGTCATATCCTGCGATGCAACAGTAGTTTTCCTCCGCGAATATTTGCTTCGGAAAACCCGCAATTATCGCGGGAGGTGAGTGATAGAAGGAGTTCCCCTGAGCCAGGGGCGTCCTCGTTGTGAGAGTGGATGAGGCTCCGGGGCAAGTATTAATATGACAGAGAGACAATAGCTTAGTCTGTAGCCATTAATCTAGAGTAAGAAACATCATTGGAGGCAAGAAAATGAGTTTATATGGCGTTACTAAAGGAACGGAACTGGACAAGCAGATTGACAAGCTCTTAGAGGGGGAGACCCGTGCAGTAGGGTTGTACCATGGGTTGGCTAGACTCGCAAAAGAACAAGGTCTTAATGACGTGGCGGACGCATTACTTAGGGTGGCTAATGATGAAGCACGTCATGCCGGACTATTCACAGTGCTCAATGCTCACGTCCCTCCGGAAATTTTTGATGTGTTAGGCCCAGTTGCAGAAATAGAAAGCAATGCAGCGAAAGGCATCAAAGCTCTTGCCCAAAAAGCACGCGACTTAGGCTTCGACGAAGTTGTCCGGGAACTCGAGCTTGTTGCCGAAGATGAAGGCCGCCATGGGCAAGCATTACAAGAACTGGTAAAAATGCGGGGAAGGAAGTAATGGGTCTTCGCGTAAGCGCATACCTCACTTGTTGGAGCCTTATCCACTCAGTTTGTGACTCGCCGTGTGGAGAGTGTAGATACGAAGGATGAAGAATGTTCGGTCTCGAAATCCGTATGCCTGGCGCTGCAATGTCTTGATCTTGTCGTTTGTCCCTTCAAGTGGCCCCGTGGAGATGGGATGATCGTAGTACGCCGGAATGCCCCTGGGAAAGGAAGAAAGAGAAAGGGGCCAAATCTGCTCTCGGCTCATTTCCGAGACTGGCTGGATTGGAAGACAGCGTGACATGAGTCAAGAGCAGACTTGACCTCGAGCCAATAAAACTTGACAAAAGCCTTTCTTTCTGGTTACTTGTAAAGACAATCTGTAGTCGCGATATAGTTGCATGTTTTATTTGGATTTTGTGCGAACGCTGCGCAAGCAGTTGATCGCATCGCCCGGGGGGTGTGGAAATGAAAAATCTGGGCATAGCCTTTTTGGCATTAAGCTTGCTAGTGGCAGGCTTAACGGCGACTTCGTTCGCTCAAGCTCCTGTCACTGGGACAACGCCGTTCAATTATCCACCATCAACTCTAGCCAGGGATGCAAGCGCCAGTGTCGGTTGGTTTGGGTCTTACGCGCAGCTAGATCCCGCTCTCCGTGGTCCAAGGCTATTCGCTGCTTGGTCGCCTAACGCTTCTTCGATAAAGCTTGCGGCAACGGCCAACGCTTACGGCGATGCTAACAATAACGCTTATGGCGAAGGCACTGTCGAGTGGTCCACGAACGGCTTGTGGTTAGGATTGTCTATTCCGGTGCAAGTTAACGAGCGGCTGTCTGTAGACCTCCAGGGCTGGTATTTTGTTCCAGGTAACAAGCACATAGAGGTTTCCGGCCAAGCCTCGGGACTTAACAATGGCGTGTTCCAATCCGGAAGCGTCAGCGGCAATTTGGACATCAAGACTACATGGTTTGCGATTGACTTGGAGGGCTGTTGCCGCACGTCCTCGGGGTTCGCCATTCTTGGAGGAGTGAGGTACGATTACCTCCAAGGCACGATTACGGCTCCCGATCCACTTGAAGCACTGTTGGTCAATCAGTTTCCAGGTCTGCGCGCGAAGCTCGACGTTAATCTTAACAGTATTTTCCCCTACTTGGGAGTCAGGAGCACCCTTTCAACCGGTCTGGGCTCCCTGACTTTTTCCGCAAAGGGCTTTCCATGGGCAATTTCGGTTGCAGATGTTCATCCGAAGTCCGGGTACTTTGCTGAAGTGTTTTTTTCGTACGACGTGATCCCGTCAAGAGACCTTTCTTTGTGCTTGTTCGCCAAGGCTGACGTGGCTCACGCGGTTTTCGACGAATTCTCACAGGTGGGGAACATCTTCAATAAAGACCCGTCCGCTCCGCAGAACATTAGCTTAGACCAAAGTCTGCCGGTCACATGGCAGCAGTACTTGATAGGCGGAGTGGCTACATTAAATTTTGGGTTCCCATTCCTATGACCTTTAGCTAGACATCCCCAACTTGCAAGAGAGTGAAGGGGAGGCAGGACCTCTCTCGGCTCATCTCCGAGTCTAGCCGCATCGAAAGGTAGGATAATGTGAACCAAGAGCATACCTGCCTCCGGACTGGACTTGGACGCAGACCTCCTTGGCTGAAGAGTCTGTCAAAGCGGAAGGTGCCATGAGAACGTTTGGTTGATGGGAACCTTGATTTCTCGGCCTGCATGCAGTAGGGGTGATTTGTCATGGCTGAGGAACTTCCATCATCCCAATTGATTGAAAACCGCATCTTTAACCTTCGCGGTCATCGCGTGATGTTGGACAGCCATCTCGCCGAACTTTACGGCGTCACCACCGGGAATCTCAACAAAGCCGTCGCGAGAAATGCCCAGCGATTCCCGGACGACTTCATGTTTCAGCTTACCAAAGAAGAGCGGACAGATTTGAAATTCCAAAATGGAATCTCAAGTACTGGTCATGGAGGCAGACGTTACCTGCCGAGAGCTTTCACCCAGGAAGGTATCGCCATGCTCTCGGGAGTTCTCCGAAGCCCTAGAGCCATCCAAGTCAACATCGCCATTATGCGGGCCTTTGTGCGTCTCCGTGAAATCATGCATCTCAATCGGGAACTCGCCTCCAAGCTTAGCGAACTAGAGCGCAAACTCGGCAAACACGATGAAGAGATCCAAATCATTTTTAAAGTGATCAAACAACTCATGGCTCCCCCACCCGAAAAACCTAAAAGACGCATAGGCTTCAAGCCATAACAATCTGACACGGACAATTGAGGGCGGGGCTTTTTTGGAGTTGTGGGCCACCCATTAACAGGCCCTCTGTCTCAGACTCTTTCCGATTCAATCGGCAAACTTGGAATTCCGATAAACCATCTTGGGTGTTCCACTCGACAAATCGTACACAAAGAAATGTCTGTCACCACAACCGCAACAGCTAACTGTTGCGTCGTAAGTAAGGTAGAGTTTGTCATTCACGGAAAAGAATGTAGGCTCACCATAGGTGCATGCCCCGTCTAACAGAAAGACCCCGGCATCTGTCAATGCCACGGTCGGTCCGGGTTCCCAAGGTTCCTTGTCTGCCTGAAGTTCAAAAATGAGAAGTGTGACATTCTCCGTACGGAGGACCTTGGGCTGGGCATCGGAAAGACTGACAGGCACTCGGCCGGAGAGGCTCTGTGGTTCCGCCATGTTAGGGGCAGCAAGTTTCCTCGCCTCCAGCTCCAACTCTTTTGGCACGGGAGATTTATCGTCCTTAATGGAAACCGGACGAACAGCTTGAGGGTCAGCCCCTACAACTGCTATACGGTATTCCCTAAACGGTGTTTCGTCCTTGACCACCGGACATTTCTCAGTTCCTACCACCCGGGTGGCTTCAAATTCTTCCACGTGATGATCATAGGTGAATGCTTGGCCGGTCCTTGCGCTGCATATACCGCTCTTGCCCACCAGGACCACATTGAGCCCGGCTTTGAATGAATCAGCCAAGCAGTACGGCTCCTCCATGTGGCATTCGAAAGGCAAAGAAAAGGAAATGTCAGAGTCCTGCGGCGAGTCTCCGGACGCACACGAGCCAAAAAGCAGCCACACAAAAATCGAAAGGAACAAGACCAGTGCCTCGATCTTTCTCATTCAGTTACCTTCACCCCATGAAAAGGCCCTCTGTCAAGGGAAAAACTTCACAATCCAAAGGAAATGATTGTTTCCTCACTGTGTCACAACGGCAGGTTCCATGAGAAATCTATTCTGGCTCCTACCACCAAGGAGCTTATGTGGTGCGACCATGCAACAGTCGCGGACGTGACCGAGGGGTTCGGCCCTCCTTCGTGGCGCTCTATGGTCATGGGGCAATGTCCGTGGTAGGCGTTCCAGTCAACGAATCCCGCAGCTTGCACTCCTTGGAATAGCCCGAGCCGATACTCGGCCGAAGCTTCTACGAAATACCCTCTGGTGGCATTTTGGCGCCCGGTATGTGCGAACGGAATTCCGTTATTGTTGCACGTGTTGAAATGTTGAATCGTGGCAAAGAGGACAGGGAAGCCCACGAGCCGGAAGTTTAGGGCACCCGGCGTCGAATTCAGCTCCAAACGAATTCCCACGTACGGTTCATAAATCGCTACCGTGGTCTGTGCTTCCATCCACGGCACGGTAAACAGGTAATCCGGGTTTGGATCGCTGAAGTTTGTAAGGAGAGACTGCAATCGGAAACCGCCCACCAGAGCCATCTCGCCGGACATTCGATACAGCGCTTCTCCTCCGATTTTATACATCTCCGAATTGCTGCGCCGCCATTCCCGGACGCCGGGAGGAAAAATGGTCCACGTGATTTCCTGGTCGGCTTGCGGGTTATAGGGGATGAGGTAAGATCCGTACACTCTCAGAGCACACCGGTCCGTCAATCGGATCGGCAACGAGCCGCCCACTTCGACCCCGCTCAGAGGATAGACGAAAAAGGACGACACGCATGCTCCAGGCGGAACGAGTCCATCGTAGCCTGCGTGAATTCGGCCTGGAGCTGTCATCCAACCCGCGTGCAAAGACGCAGCCGACCACTGGTCTTTTTGGCCGGGCGATCCCGCGGCAAGCGATGCGCCGAATGCGGGTATTCCCGGGAAGCCGATGGTCTGCCCCACGGCATCCGAGACATGGACTGAAATCAGCAAACAGAGCACCCCGCAAACCGCAAACACATGCCTTGAACTCATATCCCTACCCCACCCTTGTCGATCAAACTTGAGAACCAAAGACCGATCAGCAGGCAGCCACAAAACACTTGCAAGGCGGCACCCTGACTTTCGCTATGCCTCGCCTCATGACAACCGCTCGGAACCTCGTGGTGACGGTTCGGCTATCCGGCCGGATGCGAGCATGCCAAGGTTGAGGCGCTCCGATGATCAGTCCGCAAAGTATCCATTGAAAGCGTTTGATTTGCGGGGAAGATATTGTAAGCCAATCCAAAGTGTCAAGCAGAATTATGGCCGTTCATAAGCATTCATTGGGACTAAAGCACTCTGCAAAATAACAGGGGGTTCAAGATGGGCAAAGGGGCTCTTGGCTCATATTGAGCTACCTTTCGAGCCGGCGGACAGTAGACATGAGCCAAGAGCGGACCTGACCCCGCGTTCTGACCCCACGCTCTGGTAAAGCACCGGCCGACCATGGAATTCAGTCTCGTATTCGCGCAATCGTCGAATTAAGAGTAATCCGCGCACCATATTCGCTTCTACGCCTTAACAAGGTCCTTAGCGAGTACCCGCGCCCCTCTAATGTACTGATCCAACAGGCAGGGAGTAACTCTCTGAGATAGTAGCAGAGTGCCAGGTGTCACGTTGTTCAAATATGCTCCGTAATGTCGTCTGACGATTTCTCTATAATGACTACGTGACTGTGAATTGTTGTGTGCGATCCGGTTTCGTACCCGTCTCATTTCGTCAATTAATGCGCCGTTTCTGTCAATGACGGCAACGAAATTGTCTCTTGCATCTATTACATATTTTACATTCTTCTTAATTTCCGAGGCCTTCGACCAACGGAGTTGATACCTGGGCGCTGTACGCCCATGGGTATGGAAGAGCATTTCGGCTCCTCGTACGGACCGTGCAGTAGTCAACAGCGTTGGTGTTGTACCATCCACGAAAGTTGCCCCCGCCACCAGCTTTTCGGGAACGGAGGAAACTAGGTTTTCAAATAGTGAAAATAGCCGTAAGAGTACCATTTCCGCCACAAGTTTCTGATAAATGACTGGCAAACCCGTAAGTGTACCAGTCAGACGAAGTAGCCGGGACGTTTGAGACTGGTAAAGAAGGTAGTCTGGCGTGACACTGGGCATCTGTCACGCCCGTATTCCAAGGTTTTTCTTGATGAACGAGTCTCTTATCTGCCGCTGTTTGATTCGTTGAGTGCTAGCGGTACAAGCCGTAACGAACAGTGCTTCCTCTCTCTTTCTGTCCGAGAGGGGAATATCAGCACTCAAAATCTCGTCTATCGCGTGCAGAGCTGACTCAAGCTTGTCCGGGGGCAGTCTTTGTTGGGCCACGCCCAACGCCACACAAAGCGAGAAAAAAAGTGGCTGTCGCCTGAATGAAGTGTCGCGAATAGCCGTTGGCTTTATCTCTGCGAGCCCCGAGAATACATCCTCGAATTTCTGCTTTATTTCCTCCTGCCGGGGGAACTCTTCATCGTACTGTTTATAGATTTTGTCGAGCCTGATCTGACTGTAATCCGAAAGACCATTAAGAAAGTTCAAAGCCAAATCTGATACAAACTGAACTTCTGCCATGCGGGCTATGTCGTTTGCGGTGAAAATGTTGAGGCTTCGCCACATCGGAAGACGGTGGGCGGCTTGACGCAGACAGAACTGCTTGTACTCGCCACTGAAACGAGCATTGCGCTTTTCTTGGGCATTGAGGGTCTTCGCCACTGAATTCAGCCTACCAAATATCTCTATAACATCTCCGTCAGTAGCCCCGAGCAAATAACCCACAGAAATGCTGGTCAATTTAAAGTGTTCGGCCTCAGTTCGCTTGAGTTGAGAGTACTTTACTTTGTGCGTATGGGCAGGATGCGAGGCAACGAAAACCCCGTCGACAAACTCGAGTATCGCCCGAATTCGTTGCTGTCCATCCACGACCTCTCTAATACTTTTTTCAGCATCAAGGTCGAGTGAGTGACGGATATAGATAGACGGGATAGGCTTTTGCTCAAAAAGAGTGTTAATGAGATATGCCTTTTGGGGCTGCTTCCACACGGACCGGCGTTGGTACCAAGGATTCAGTTCGAGGTCCCCGCTCTTGTGAAGATTGATTAGATCTTGAATAATCAGTTTCTCGTATTCCACACGGTCCATGTAACACCTTCCTTCTTCAAAGTGGGTTGTGACACACCCTT
>JACRDF010000043.1 GCA_016212925.1 Desulfomonile tiedjei | reverse complement strand
TTGCAAAAATGGGTTCCCCGGCACCCCTCCCCAAATACTCTATTGTCCTGCCGGCGGATTGTCGTCCGCCATGGCGGAAGACAATCAGCCGGCAGGACATGGGAGTTCCGAAAAGGGCTCGGAGGTTGCTCGCTCTGTCCAACGGAAATCGCATCGTTCCCATTTCCCGGGTCGTTGTGATCAACAGATGCGGTTCGCTTCGCTGGCCACATTCTACGGGAGCTACGCGCACCGAACGTGCCATGAAAAGCCTCCGTTGGTAATGGGTACCGATGGGGTTGTCTTATATTCCTCCGCGGCTTATTACGCCAGAACACAGGAGTTTTTGGGGAGGGGGCCGGGGAGGGCCTTTTTGCAAAAAGGCCCTCCCCGGAAATCTTAATCTTCTTCCTTACCCCTAAGCCCCGAACTTGGCCTGGCGCTTGGCGTGTGCGGTGATCAGGGCCATGAGGTCGGCCGCGTCGAACTGGCCCAGTGCACCGCGCAGGCATTGGCTTTCGCCGAAGCCTGTAACATCGGGATTGGAGCGGCTTACGCCCGGAGCCCACATTAGCACCGGCACAGGGTGCCAACTATGTGATTTCAGCACCGCGGGAGTTGAGTGGTCTCCGGTAATAACCACGACATCCGGTTTCAGTTCCAGAATCCGGGGGATCACCTTATCCACCTTTTCGATTTCCTTGACCTTGGCATCGAAGTCCCCGTCTTCCCCGCGGCTGTCCGTATATTTGTAATGGAAGAAAAAGAAATCAAAAGAATTCCATTCCTTCCTGAGTGCGTCCAGCTGGTCGTCAAGATTGTTGAGGCCGTGAATCAGCGTCATCCCCACGAGGCTCGCGAGCCCCTTGTACATGGGGTAAACGGCCAGGGCTGCTGCGTTGAGCTTGAATACGTCTTTGAAGCCAGGTAAGCCGGGCTCTCTAGACCAGCCTCGCAGTGTGACCATGTTGGCCGGGCTCTGGTCTTTTATGCGGTCCCGAACCAATTCCACCCACTTGTTTACCAGTTCCGCGGTGCGGGCGGCATCTGAGGAACCGTCCAGGGCTTCGACAGTCAGCGGCTTTAGGCCGACCTTTTGCGGATCGGTCTCATTGAGAGACTGGGAAAGGCCCAGACCTCGGAGGATTAGAGCGAACCGATAGTCGCGCACCGGCTTTACCACGAGTTCAACGCCCGGGAGAGTTATGTCCTTAATCAGGTCCACCATGCGCGCACATTCTTCGGTGGATATTCGGCCTGCGCGGCGATCCGTAATTATCCCTTGGCTGTCCACGGTGCAGAAATTCCCTCGCGCGGCCACATCCTGGTCGGTCAAAGATTCGCCGATGCCCACCGCTTCCAGGACTCCCCGTCCGATAACGTATTTTAGCGGATCGTACCCAAAGAGGCCGAGGTGTCCCGGGCCGCTTCCGGGAGAGATACCTATCCCGACCGTGTGCATAAGCCCCAGCATGCCTTCTCGTGCCATTCGATCCATGTTAGGCGTCGCAGCGGCTTCCAGTTCCGTTGGGCCGCCGACCTCTCTGGGCAGTCCGCCCAGTCCGTCCATCACCAGCAGCACGATCTTCGTGTCGGCCTTTTGTGTAAGCGACCTCATTAGATCAAGATCAGCCATTGTTCGCATGCCTCCGGATAACTAAAGTTCAAATCCTCCGAGTTGATTGCACAGTACCATACTGCATTGTCGCACGAAAACTCCATTGAAACCCGCGTGAATTTCCGCCTAATGGGACGGATCGATTTACGTTCAATATAGCGATCCCCAAAACTGATGGCCTCTAGCGCAGACGGGCAGGCGACCTCGGCCGGGTGGCCCGGACCTTCGGTGGGACAGGCTTCCAGCCTGTCTATTAGAATGACCGGCAAGATGCCGGTCCCACCCGCGGGCCGCGAAGCGACAAGAGGTGTATTTTCTGCGCGCTATTCCAGCAGCAGGGTTAAGACAATCCCGTATTCATGAGCTAGCCCCTCTTGCGCTTTCGGCGCCCGGAGGCCGCACCTCGCGGGACTCCGGGCCACCCAGCGGCCCAGATCGTGCCACAATACCACCTGTTTCGTGATTTTTGAGACAGTCTCAGACTCCCGTCCGACCATCATGTGCCTGTCCTGGACGAGTCCCGCGACTTAAGAGGCATTATGTAAATCATTCCGGAGTCTTGGGCATTTTACCGCCGATAAGAACATTCAATGTGCGCGGGGAATCGTACGCGCCGGCCTCTCGAAGCGCTCGGCGGAAACGAGGCATATGAATGAGGTCGAAAACATGGCCCTTGTCGGGAAAAAGCCTGAGTGCAAGGTTCCTGGTCCCTTGTATCATCTTGTCGGCTTCGGAAAGACTTATGGGCCGGGTCATCAACACGTGAACCAAAAGGTCCGACGCCATTCTGAGCAGCCTTATTCGACGATCTTCTTCTCTTATGAGGTCGTCTCGGTCTTGCATGCGGATTTCCTCTCAAAGGAAGAATAAAGCATTCGAGGCGGTAAACCAAGGCGGCTCCAATTGAGGCGCACCGACGGCCCTCCCCACGTTTTGATTTACACTCCACAGGCTCTGTGCTAGGAAAGCAGATCCACTGCGGATTGAAAATGAAGAAAGTCAGAGCGCGTAAATGAACTTGTTAAGAGCGTCCCTTAAACTCATGAGACCGACCCAATGGATCAAGAACGGGTTTGTCTTTATGCCTCTGATTTTCAGCTCAAGATTGTTCGTTGCCGAAGATGTGGTGCGGGTAATAGGCATGGCCATGGTGTTTTGTCTCGTGTCATCGGGTTCGTACATCCTCAATGACTATCTGGATATGGAGCAAGACAGGGCTCATCCCCTGAAAAAAAATCGTCCGCTGGCGCGGGGGGATATTTCACCCGCTGCAGCGCTCACCGTAATGGGGATCCTGCTGGCCGTTGTTTTCGCCTTGGCTTTAGCCATCAAAACACCCCCCTCGGGCTTCGCGATTCTGGCGGGTTACCTGGTGATGCAGCTGTTCTATTCACTCAAGCTCAAAGACATTGTGATTGTGGACGTGCTGACCATAGCCGCCGGCTTCTTGTTGAGGGTCCTGGCAGGAGCCGTCGTGCTGGAGGTTGGGGTGTCAAGCTGGCTTATTTTGTGTACGTTTTCCGTGGCGATCTTTCTGGCGCTCGGCAAGAGACGCCATGAAGTGGTAATGCTCAGCGGCAACGCGACGAACCACAGGCCGGTGTTGAAGAACTACAGCGTCGCGTTTCTTGACCAACTCTTGCAGGTTGCCACTACGTCCACATTCCTGTTCTATTGCTTATACTCGGTGCGCTCCCAAGCGTCCGCGGGGATCGAGTCCGAGAAGATGATGTTTACGATTCCTTTCGTAACTTACGGTATTTTCAGATACCTTTACCTCATCTATCATAAGGAAGACGGAGGCTCTCCCACGGCCTTGCTTCTGACCGATCCTCCGCTCCTGATTTGCGCCATACTCTGGATGGTAGCGTGCGTGGCGATCATATATTGGTAACCCGTGACAGCGGAGCGGCCCGCGGCAGTTTCGGGCCGAGCGCTCAATGGAGGGGAATCCCATGTTAAGAACCTTGAAGTACGTTGTCTGTTTTGTTGTTCTGGCCGGAATAGGAACTGTCCTCGGGTGTTACATTCATGCCACTCGAGTCAACCAAGACACTCTTATGAGTGGAGTAGCCCTGGTGCGAGAAATGCCTTACGGCGAGCAAGTCGTGGGAATGATCGAAACGACCGTTTTTTCCTATCAGGAAAGAAAGAACCTGGAAGACTTTCAACAGAAACACAAAGATAAGATTCAGATAGACCCGGAAGTCCTGAAAAAACATAAAGATTTGTATAGAGAGGGCGGGGCGGGCCGATGATTGATAATTTTATATGCTATAAAATCAACATGATAATTAAAAGTGTAAAACCATAACTTGACAATGTGTCCGCAAGGTGCTACCCCACCTCCCCGATGCCCGCTTCACGCGGGTACCCGTCGAACCCAACAGATCGACTTATCCTGGAAGCGACAGGGAGAACACATGAAACTGGACAAAACCTCCCCAGACACCGAGCTGTCCAGCATCCCCGCAGAATTCAGAGAAAACTACAGATTCCTTAGCGAGCTTATCAACTGCCGAGATAAGAACGATTCAGCGGCCGGTGAACTTGAAGATCTGGTCGACAGACGCCTTTGCCGAATCCGGGGCAAGCTCAACAAACGGCAGATCAAACTGCTGAACGATTTCATGAACCGCACCAAAAACGACGATCCGGAATGTTTTTACCCGCCTGTCCCTGCCGAATTGGAAGCCGCTATCCGTATCAAGAAACGATCCATCTGGCTGCCCTGGGAAGCTGAAGCGATTCGCAAGATCGAACGCTGGAGAGAGGACCTGTGCACCATTACAAGGTATTGGGCCGGTGCCAGGGTCGAAGCGACCGAACTCAAACGCTTGCCGATCATCGTACAGACAACTTGCTAGCTACTCCTTTAACCATTATTTAGGCACTGGTGGGGGACGACTTTCATTGCGACCCCGCTGAAAAGCGGGGATGCAATCTCGCGGGGTTGAATAGCAGGTGTCGAAAATAGTGCCCGATTACCAAATGCGCCTCTTGTAATTATAGTGACGTGCATTCAGTCTTGCGGAACACGCAAGAGGGCACGGCACGCCGTGCCCCTACGCCAAAACGAGGCGCTGAATCCGGTTGTAGGGGCAGGCGTGCCGTGCCCAACAAGACCGTGGTGTCAGAAGGATCTCAGGTAACCGCAACTCCCACTGCGTCGCGCTATAGTAGGTGCCGGCCTCCGTGCCGGCACATTTTGCGGATACAAATCAATCACGCCCCTGGCGTGGCAGGGACCCCGGATCGCGGTCCGGGGCAGGCTCTGGCCCCCACCGGTTCCCTTAGAGCGCGGGCTACGCAACAGCGCAAAAACTGTGGCAATTGGTATGGCACACGCGCTAAGGCATCCGTCACTCGGATCTGCCGGACTTCTCCACCAATTCTTTAAACTTCCTGGCATAGCGTAGCGCGTCCGGATTGTTCCTCAACTCTTCCACCGAGTATCGCATCTTGGTCACCCAGTTCGGATGCTCCCATGTGGTCCCCGGGAAATTCTGTTGCCTGACGTCCAAGAACACGTCTTCCTGATTGATCATTACGAGCTTCGAATTTGTATGCAGCAGAAAGGCAATTACTGCCGAATGTAATTCATCGGTAGGCAGCTTTGACTCCCGGGCGAAACGCGCTCCCTCGTCGTCCAGAAAACCGTCTTGCACCAACCGTTCCAGTATTTTGGTTTTGCTCCGAGCGCGCTCCTCTGTGAATGCCTTGGCTCGCTCCTCTGAAAGCTGTCCGATGCCCCGACGCGTTGCGATATCGCCGCCGGACCAGAACCCGCCCAAGGTAGGCAAATCGTGCGTGGATATGGAAACCAGCGCTGCTTCAGGATAAGCGTAATGAGGCGTCAGGTTCCCTTCGTAATCTCTTTCAAAGTAGAACAACCTGTAAGAAAGGATGTCTTTGGCCATAAGCCTTTCCCTGAATTGCGGAGGAACCGTTCCCAGGTCCTCGCCGACGATTAGGGTCTTGGTGTCTTGACTGACGAGGGCCAGCAGGTTCAGCAGATCTGCCTCATTGTCCTTTACGTATACCCCCTGAGCGGGCTTTCCTCCGTCGGGTATCCAAAAAAGGTGAGAAAACTGCATGACATGATCGATCCTCAGAGCGCCACCGCGTTTGCAGCTGGCACCCAGTTTCCTGAAAAAAAGGTCGTAACCTGAACTCCGTATCTTGTCCCCGTTCGGGGGCGGGAAGCCCCAGTCCTGGCCGTCCGGGGCGAATTCGTCCGGAGGCGCGCCGACTCGGAAGCCTTCGTGAAAAAACTCGCGCCAGGCCCAGAAATCCGCACCGTTGCGATCTACGGCAAGGGCCTCGTCATGATAAAGACCAATGAGCATGCCGAGGCCAAGAGCGTGCTGTTGGGCCCAGTTTAGCTGTTCGTCTATCTGCCACTGGAGGTATGCCCAGAACAGGATTTGGTCTTCGTTCTTCGCCTGAAAGTCCTTGACCTGCTCGGATTCGGGATCGTGGAACGCTGCCGGCCAATCTCGCCAGCTTTCCGCCTCCGGGAGACTCTCTTGAAAATGTTCTTGAAGCGCGCAGAAAGTCGCGTACCGCTCAAGGTGCACGCCTCCTGATGTTATAAATTCAGCGAACTCCTTCCATCGATTAGTCCCCCCGCCGGGCTTCCGGTGATTCTCCAAGAAATTTCGGAATAACTCCCGTAGAATGAGCAGCTTCAGAGCGGACACCTCCTCGTAGTTGACCTGAGTCTCGTCCCTGAGAGCTTGAATCCTTCGACGCGTCTCAGGCGATTCGAGTAATGCCTGAGCCTTTTTGGAGCCGGAGTAGTCCTCCATCCCCGGCACATCCAGATATATGAAATTCCGAAACAAACGGCTGGAGGGAAGATATGGACTGCTTGTACACGGCCTTTTGTTGAAAAGAGCATGGAGAGGATTCAGGCCGACAAAATCCACATGGAGTTCCTCGTGTGCCCAATCGATAATCTTTATTAAATCCGAGAAATCCCCGATGCCCCAATTCTTTTCCGAGCGGACACCATATAGAGCCAACCCCACCCCGGCTACTCGCCTGCCCGTTTGAATATCAGGCGGCAGATAGGCCTTCGCAGGACATACGATCCAAATGCACGAGCAGGAATGGGTTTCTCGGCCTATCACCGCTTCCACCCGAACTTTGTAAGGTCCGGTCTCCAGTTCTTGAGGAAAGGGGAACGAAAGACGGACGAGGCCCGTATCGTCATCCGCATCCACTAGCGCGGCCTCGCCATCAAATGAATATTCATGATAGAGAGAGGTTCCTTCACCGCCGGACACGGTGATTTGCCCTACCGGGGAGGCCAGTGCCTCGTCGGTGATCCTTTCGGCCAAGTAGACCGAGCAGCGAGACGGCAGATCATCGATTGAAACGACCACGACTTGCGGATCCAGGGCCAATTGTTCTGTGCTGATGGTAAGCCCTTTGGCTTTAAGCACGCGCGCTGCGGTCTTCGGGTCTGTTCGCCTGACTTTGCCCCAGGTGTCGATGTACTGAGCTTCAATTCCAAAAATCTCCCCGACTGTTCGCAACGCTTGGTAAATGTTTAACAATTCCCGTGCCTCCTCGTGAGCGCTCGGTGCGGCATTGAGCGGTTTTTCATTGACTGATTGATCTCATAACAGGTAATTAGACAACAGGAAACACCATATCAGTTCCAGCAATTTTTTTGTCACAGCGTCTTAGCTGCGCGGGTAACCCTTCACTTACACGGGGGAATAGTCCGTTCTCTGTCCTTCCGAGGAGCGAAGTCCCGCATTCCTGCATGACCCTATCAAATCCACACCCGTGTACGGGAGATCATTATGGATTTCAAGTTAACCGATGAACAGCGTTTGATAAAGAAGGCCGCCAGGGACTTCTCGACCAAGGAGCTTGCTCCCCACGCCAGGGAATGGGAAGAAAAATGCATTTTTTCTCGGGAAGTCTTCGACAAAATGGGTGAACTGGATTTCACGGGCCTCTACGTTCCGGAAGAATGCGAAGGAACAGGAGTCGGAAGACTCACCGCAGCCCTGATTTTCGAGGAAGTCGCCAAAGGGTGTTTTGCCACCGCTGTGTACCTGAGCGTTCACAACATGGTGACGCACTTGATCTACCATTACGGAAACGAAGAACAGCGTCAGCGTTTCGTAAAACCGTTGGCCTTGGGAGAGAAGCTCGCTGCATATTCGCTTACCGAAGGGGAGGCGGGCTCCGACGCGGCCGCGTTAAGTACCAGCGCGGTCAAGACCGATGGCGGTTACGTCCTGAATGGGACGAAATTATACGTCACCAGCGGTGAAGTTGCGGACATTTACGCCGTGATGGTGCGGACGGATGAGAGTCAAAAGCAGAAAGGTATCAGCGCTGTGCTGGTTGAAAAGGGGACGCCGGGGTTCACCTTCGGGCCTCATGAGGCGAAAATGGGCCTCAACTCTTCCCCTACCACCGAGTTGAACTTCAACGACTGTTTCGTCCCGGCAGAGAACCTCCTTGGCGAGGAAGGTAAAGGGCTCAACATGGCCCTCACGGGGCTGAATGGGGGGCGAATCAGTATCGGGGCGTGTGCTACCGGTCTGGCACAGCAGGCCTTTGATTATTCACTCACATATGCCCATAAGCGCCAGCAATTTGGCCGGTCGATCATTAGCTTTCAGGGGCTTCAGTTCCTTTTCGCAGACATGGCCAGTGAAATAGAGGCTGCGCGGCTCATGATTTACCGGGCCGCGTATCTGATGGACCAGGGTGAGCCCTGCGTCCTGGAAGCCGCGATGGGGAAACGTTTCGCCACGGATATGGCCATGAGGGTTACGACCGACGCGGTCCAAGTTCTGGGCGGATACGGATACATGAAGTCTTATCCGGTGGAAATGTACATGCGATTTGCCAAGGTCGCTCAGATCTTCGAGGGAACGAACCAGATCCAACGGGTAGTAATAGCCAGGGAGCTGTCCAAGTACAAGGGCGGAAAGCGACCGGATGGCTATTAATAGCAACTCCCATGGCGCCGAGCGCCACAACGAATTATGAAAACGCCTGTAGCGCCGGCATCTTGCCGGTTTCCTTCGAGGCGTTTTCATAGGAATTCGTATTCGAAGAAGTAGACCAGAGGAATGGGGCCATCGGCAAGAATCCGGAAACAATGTAGGGTTTCATAAAAGCGCCTCAACCCGCCACAGACGTATCTCACAGGAGAAGAATCATGCCCAAAAAGGCCGCGAAAGCCCCGAGTCTTGGGGAACGAATCCGCAAGATGAGACAGAAACAAAACGTGGACCTCGACCAACTGGCCGAGAAAACCGGATACGCGTCGGAGTACCTGCAGAAGATTGAAGAGGGTAAGGTATCTCCGCCAGTGGGCGCATTAATCCAGATTACCAGGGCGCTCGCACTGGATTCCGCGGCACTGCTGGCCGAAGAAAAGAAGAAGGAAAGGCGAAAAAGCTATCTGAAGCGCACAAAGGCTTATTCGTATAAGTCGCTCACTCCGGACGCCGAAGATAAGCACCTTTGGGCGTATGTAGTGACCCTGGCTCCTAAAAAAGAGCACGAAATGGTCGAATACAAACATGAGGGCGAAGAGTTCCTGTACGTCATGGAAGGCAGAGTCGCGGCACAAGTGGGCGCCCAAATTCATACCCTCAAGAAAGGGGAAAGCCTCCATTTTGATTCCGGAGTGACTCATAATCTAAAGAACTTGAGCACAAAACCGTCCACGCTGCTGGTCGTCGTATATACTCCTTAGAAACGCGCTCCCTTACCGAAAACCAAACAGTTTGTGCGCGGAGCGAAGACGCACCCATTCTGAAAGAGACAGCAGTCAGCGAGGATTCAGGGGTGTTCTCAAGTATTTAAGGCAACGCGCACAGGGTTGTCCCGCGGGCCATAATTTTTTCTAAACCATCCCCGCTGAGCCACCTAAGAGCCATTGTTATGCATTAATTTCAAGCGGTTGAGAAAAAGAACCGGTGACTGAAATTTCGGAACCTTTCTTGCAAGACCGTGTCATAATTCTCAGGGGTTATGTGACAAGCGAAACTGCATAATCTCGATATGTACCGCATCATGGCAGCCCGTGCGGAGAGATGTGCGGTTCGCCCAACGGCACGATAACCCATATCCATACCTCCTTTCACGCCCCGAGTCCCTCTCGGGGCTTTTTTTTTCTGCTCGCTGCTGGTAAACTGCCACCTTTGAACTGCCAATACTGTTGATCAAAGAGAAGCGGTGCGTGGTTGCCGCCCATAGAGATCAGACATCGGGATTCCGCTGGGCTGAAAAGAGAGATCTATGGGCCAGTCCCGCGGGCCGCGGGATTCGGGCTTGCCGTCGCCCTGACTTAACTCAGGCAAAAGCCCACAACGCCCGTTCAGGGCTCACTTCTCAAATCAACGGCATTGTCACTGAAATGCCCGCCATCGTGGTTACGGGAGATTCCCCGATTCAATTTTCGGTTCGATTCGCTCTCCCCGGGGAGGCGGGAACCCTCGAATTCGAGACAATTAATACCAACGTGCGTTTCATTAAGTCAGACCGGGGGCATGCCTCCGGCCGGGACCAGGTTGATTCTGAAAAGGCACATTTACAAACTGCAAGGAGGAACCAATGAAACTGACCGGTAAGGCGGCGGTGGTGACCGGCAGCAGCCGAGGGGTAGGGCGGAGTGTTGCTCTGGCGTTTGCCAGAGAAGGTGCGGATGTTCTCGTCAATTACTCGGCGAGTGAGGGACCGGCGGAACAACTCGTGAAAGAGATCCAGTCCCTCGGAAGAAAGTCCGTGGCTTGCCGAGCCGACGTGGCTTCCAAGGCCGACGTGGAAGCTATGATGGCAATGGCTAAAGACACCTTTGGCCGTTTGGACATCCTCGTGAACAACGCAGGTTTTACGCGGCCCGCTATGCTTCACAAAATGACTGAAGACGAATGGGACGCTGTTGTCGACGCGCACCTCAAGGGGACTTTCTTGTGTGTGCAGGCAGCCTTCCGGCACTTCAAGGAACAGAATTACGGGAAGGTAATTAACATTAGTTCGGTAGCCGGGCTGGTAGGCACCGTAGGTCAGGTGAACTACTCCGCGGCAAAAGGGGGGATCATAAGCCTCACCAAAAGCTTTGCCCGAGAACTGGCCCGATATAACGTCTGCGCGAATGTCATCTCCCTGGGAATAGTCGAAACCGATATGACGGAAAAGATTCGTTCGGACGAAAAGCTCAAGGAAATATATATGAATCGCATCCTGTTGAAGAGGTTCGCAAAATCCGACGACATCACTCCCGCGTTCGTATTCTTAGCTTCCAACGATTCAGACTACATAACGGGACAGGTTTTGCCGGTGGATGGAGGGTACGGCATGATATAACCCGCGGCTGAGGCCGGTCCGCCGATTCGAGCGCGTCGGCCGGATTGCGGGGCTCTGGGGCCGCGCTTGGTAGAGGAGCAGAAAGTATTGCGCCCGCCTCGCGGCGGAGCCCAATTTACCCGTGATGCTGAAGGCTTGAGAGGGCGGGTTGTCTCCTGTCCGGCAAGGAACGTGTCGTGAAATCGCGACGTAAAGGGCTCCTGGCGGGCAGAGCGGGGGGTGATCCCGGCAACGCGCGGGCGGGTACGGAGGTTGGTTCTTGGTCTGGAAATATAATTTTTTCAGCACATTAAAAAAACCTTGACTTGCCATGGCGCTTCTGTTAGAAATTAGCCACGTCAATAACTAACCGAATGGATTGGAAGATTAGTAGCAACCGGCGGTGCTCGTTGTTTCGGCAAGGAGTGCAGCCTGAACAGGGGCCTCATGCGGGCGCGAAAGGCGTGTGCGAGAGGGTTCCAAACGGCGGCTCAAGGGGTGTCGAGCAAAAAAATAGCTTGACATTCACTAGTTGATTTGATACCAGAAATACATTCCGGAATATAATCGGATCTCTATCCGGGAATGTTTTTTACGGGTCTCCCAAACATTTGTCGGGAGGAACTGTTGAAAGGAGGATTTAGGGTATGGTTAAACGTTTAATTCTTCTGAGCCTTATGGTTCTCGCGATGTGCGGCGCTAGCACGGTGATTTCACTTGCTGGCGGTCCTGCTGCTCCGGGCTATTGTCCGCCTGGACCTCCGGGACTCCCGCCGGTCTGTGGCCCGGCCGCTACTAGCTATTCCAGCGTGAAAGAGGTTATCACCCCGGTCCCCGCGCAGTTGAGAAGGGTCCGAGTGGTTGCTCCGTATCTGGCTGGCGTAGCGTGGCCGCGTACCCCGCTGGCATTCTATGGCAACCCCCAAACTTTCCCCAACCCCATCGCGCTAGGCCGTTATGAGTGGCTGGTGCCTGCAGTGGAGATCAAGAACGAGCATTTCGATACGTTCATGGATCCTTGCTGCAAAGACCACAAAGTGCCGCGCTGCGTGTACGTGAAGGCCAACTATGTGAAGATGAAACCGGTTTGCGGGCCCGTTCCCATGGCGCCCCCGCCCCCTATGCCTATGAAAGTTAAGAAGTAGAGGCTGTCACGAGATAGGTAGGGCTTAAGGAAGGAAAAACAGAGTTCCTCGATATAATGAGTTTGTCGAAAGGAGGATGAGGGTATGGTTAAAAAGATAGGAATTCTCGGATTCATCCTGGTCGTCGTGGCTGCGGCGGGCATGGTATGGGCCGAGACATATACGGGTGCAATTCCCGCTCCCCAGCCGACGCTGATGCCGGCGGCGGCCCCAGCCTGTGTGGGCGTTGGTTGTCCACCACCGGCGAAGATGAAAGCGCCCAAAGAAAAGAAACTTACCACGGCTATCCAGGTCAAGATGGAATATCCCCAACCGGCTCCGCCGCCCATGTATTGTGGTCCGGTAGGATGCCCTCCGGGTCCGCCCCCCATTCCTGTCGCGGTGCCCATGTGGAAGTTCATCGTGCCTTGGCCGCCCTTTGTTTACTATCTTCCTGTCGAATAAATAGGAAGGTGTGACTGAGTTATTAAAGCCCCCGACAGGGGGCTTTTTTATTCCCGGCGATGAGAAGGCTTTCACCTGGAGGCCGAACGACCAGTACACCGGCTGGGGGAAGCTTCGAGGGCATTGGTTTTATAACAGTTGCCAAAGCCAATGTCCGATAACGTGGTCCAGCCGAGTCTATTGCCGCAACCATCGGCGAGTTTTGCCCCATAGGCGCCAACTCAAGAGTCATATTTCCCCGTGTTCCGGAGGAACACATGGTGGTAGGCCGGCGATTTATCGCCGGTTACTCGGGCAAATCAGAAGGTTTTTCAGTCCCGGCAGGGACGGCTGATGGCCACGCTTTCCAGCCATTGGATCGGCCGTCCCTGCCGGGACTACGGGTCGTTTTCGTCCGCTTTCCCGGCTATGAAGAAACTGTCTCAGAACTGAGGATTTCATCGGCCGGCCGGTAGGGGCGGTTCGGGAACCGCCCGAAATCAGGGCGCTTCTCGAAGCGCCCCTACCCGGAAATGTATCCATTTTGGGGTTTTGAGACAGTTCCTGAATCGCCCGGCCACTTTCGTCTCGTCCTTCCGAGACGTAAGAGATTAGGAACTAAAGTTAACGCCTATGGGGCTTTGCGCGCCAATGTGGTGGCAGTCGGATGGTGTCGAATCGATGGCTTTGAACAAGGCCCCGGATGTGATTCGGAAAAGAATTCAGACAACCGGTATAAGACCGGGCGCTATATTCTATCCGGCCGGGCCTCCAACGCGACCGTCCCCCGCCATCCTCGCCGGGCGAATCGCCCTTTGCGCAGGGCGTTGGTTGAAACACCAAAACTCCAAGAGAAGAGAACCGCGACAAAAAAGCTATGATCATCATTCCGGCAATTGACCTTAAAGACGGCAAATGTGTGCGCCTGCGCCAGGGCAAGATGGAGTTGTCAACCGTCTTCAACGAAGATCCCGCCGCGCAAGCGCGGCGCTGGGAAGAGCTGGGAGCGTCCAGGATACACGTGGTGGACCTCGATGGGTCGGTCGGTGGCAAACCGGCCAACCTCCGAACAGTCAAGCAAATCGCTGAAGCGGTGCGCGTTCCAATACAACTCGGAGGCGGAATCAGATCCGCGACTACGATCGCCATGTACTTGGACGCAGGGATTAGCTGCGTAATACTAGGCACCATAGCTGCAAAAGAACCGGAAACCGTAAAGGATCTCATCTCCAGGTTTCCGAATCAAGTTGCCATCGGCATTGACGCCCGTTCCGGGAAAGTCGCAGTGGAGGGATGGACCGAGTCCGCTGATGTCACGGCTGTTGAATTGGCTTTGCAGTATAAAGCTGTTCCACCCGTCGCTTTCATCTATACGGACATTGACAAAGACGGTATGATGCAAGGTCCAAACGCGGAGGCCACCGGAGAATTCGCTCGGAGCGTCGCGGCGCCGGTCATCCTTTCAGGCGGGATTTCCGGTTTAGATGATGTGGCTGCCGTCCTGCCTCTTGCAAAAGACGGGGTAATGGGCATAATTATCGGCAGAGCGCTGTACGAAGGGAAAGTCGATCTGAGAGAAGCTATCAGACTTGCGGAAGAAGCCAATGCTCGCTAAAAGAATTATTCCGTGCCTGGACGTCAAGGACGGCCGAGTCGTCAAAGGTGTTAATTTCGTGAATCTGCGCGATGCGGGAGATCCCGTGGAAAACGCCCGTTACTACGACGGAGAAGGCGCTGATGAACTTGTTTTTCTGGACATTACCGCTTCGCATCAAAAGCGCAAAATAATCCTGGACGTGGTGGCGCGGACCGCAGAGCAGGTCTTTATGCCGCTCACCGTGGGCGGCGGGATTCGTTCAACCGACGATATAAGGGAACTACTGAATGCCGGAGCGGACAAAGTTTCTCTGAACACGGCCGCGGTTCAGGATCCGGAGATTATTCGTAAATCTTCTTTCATGTTCGGCAGCCAGTGCATTGTGGTCGCTATTGACGGCAAGAAAACGGGCAAGACCCCGTCGGGTTACGAGATCTCCATACACGGCGGACGGACCATGACAGGTGTCGATTGTCTGGAATGGGCCAGGAAAGTCGAAGAACTTGGCGCGGGTGAAATCCTCTTGACCAGCATGGACGCGGACGGAACAAAGGACGGCTACGACATTCCGATGACGCGTGCGGTCACTGACATAGTTGGAATACCGGTTATCGCGTCCGGAGGGGCCGGCACCGCGGAACACCTGAAGGATGCCATAGTGAAGGCCAATGCGGACGCTGTTTTGGCTGCTTCCATATTCCATTACAGGGAGATTCCCATTCTCGAACTCAAACGCTACCTGCTTTCGGAGGGAATCCCTGTTAGGCTCCAAGATTGATCCCCAGGCTCCGGAGCGCTGCCCATCAGGTTGGGAGGAGCGCCAGGATTAGCGTTTCGCCGGCAACGTTTACGGTTTGGCGAATTCAATCCAGGTCGATCAGGCCCCAAATCCGACAACTTGTTTCAATGCCTGTAGATAGGTTCAAGACTGCACCCATTGCCACCCTATAAAAGACGTGTTTGAATTTCAGTGCGAAGACAACAGGTCACAGACATTTGCGGGCTTCGGGAGCCTTCAATGTGTCTTGGACGAACGATAGCCCATGGTTGATGAAACACTTGCAGAAATTGTAGCTGAGAGCCTGATTTCGCTGGAACTTCCCGGCGTATTGGAAGAGGTAGCGGCTCATGCCTTGTCCGCTCCGGGGAGAGAGGAAGTTCTGGCCGCGGTCCCGGAAGATGACGTGCAGGCGATACGGCACAGCCTGGACCTTGTGGCTGAATTGAAGGAAATCATCGGGATCCAGGGCACTTTGGGCTTGGGTACCCTGATTCCCATGGAAGGGATACTGTCAAGGCTGGATAATGCCGCCGCCATACTGGAGTCCGAGGAAATCCTAGCGGTAGCCGATCTGGCAGTCACCGCAGGCCTGGTTCGCAATCGGCTCCATGGGCTGGACGACCGATTCCGACTGCTCAAGATAAAGGGCGGGGAGATAATCGCCCTTGACCTATTGAAAACCCAGATCACGCGGGTCCTGGACGAGCACGGAATGGTTCGCTCTACTGCAAGTCCCAGGCTGATGGAAATCCACGAGCGGGCTCGGACCAATAGAGAGCGCATCAAAAAGAGACTGGAGGCGGTCGTAAGAGATCAGGACCTGGCCCGAATCGTCCAGGAAGATTACGTTACCATGCGGAACGACCGCTATGTAATTCTGTTGAGGCCGGAGTTCAAAGGGCTATTGGATGGAATAGTACACGACCATTCCAGGAGCGGCGCATCAGTTTACGTGGAGCCCTTCCGCGTGGTGGAACTCAATAATGAAGTTGCGGCCCTCATGGATGAGGAGCGAGACGAGATCAGGCGTATTTTCAGTGAGTTGACCGAGAACATCCGAGGAGTCCGAGATGCTGTCGAAGAGGATTACAGGCTCCTCACCTTTCTTGACGCGTTTCAGGCAAGGGCTCTATACGCGTCGGCTACATCCGCCATTCCCCCGGAGTTGGTGGAAAATGGTTTTCGCCTGGTTGGCGCCCGCCATCCGCTATTACTGGCTGCAGATCCCTCGAGCGTTGTCCCGATGGACGTAATACAGACTGATTTCACAACAGCGACGGTAATCAGCGGGGCAAACATGGGAGGTAAGACCGTTGCCCTCAAGATAGCGGGCTTGTTTCCCCTCATGGTTCGATGCGGCATCATGGTCCCCGCGCAGGAGGGGACGCAGGTTCAGCCGTTTGCGCGTATTGCGGCCGACATAGGTGAGGATCAGGATATCAGGACCCAGGTCTCATCGTTTTCCAGCCACATGTTAAAGATAAAGGCTATTCTGGACAGCGCGGGCCCCGAAGACCTGGTGCTGCTCGATGAACTCGGCGGCGCGACAGATCCGGAAGAGGGATCTGCCCTGGCTATGGCGATTCTCGATGAGTTAATCGCAAGGAGATGCAGAGTCGTAGTTACCACCCACCTGACCCTTCTGAAGGCCTACGCCCTGGGGAAGCAGAATGTGAAGAATGTCAGCGTGGAATTCCATCCGGTCACTCTTAAGCCTACTTTTCGATTGCTGTATGACTTGCCCGGCGAGTCGCATGCCATCGAAACCGCCGAGCGTATCGGACTTTCTCAAAAAGTGGTGAGTTCCGCGCGGGCATATTTGGACCGCGCAGGTGGTGGGAGTTCGAGCCTCGTAGAGAGCCTCCGGCGCAAGCTTTCGGAAGTTGAATTGCAGTCCGGGGAACTGCAGGAAAAGGAGCGGCGGCTGGAAGACCAATGGTTGGAAATCAGGTCCAAACGAGAAGAAATTATTGAGGATTTTCGCAAAGAAGCCCTGCAAACCATTCGTAAGGCAGAGAGAGACATCGCGGACCTTCAGCAATCATTGAAGAGTGGCCGCCTCAAAGGAGGACACAAACCCCGTGAGGTGATCGCGCAAATCAAGCAAGAGATCACTCAACAGCTGGGTACCCCGTTGGAAAAGCGCCCCCTTATGCCCGAAATCGGGGCCACGGTCAGAATCAAAAGCCTAAATCGGGAAGGGACGGTGCGAGCACTATCGGATAAAGACCGAGTCGAAGTGGCTGTGGGTGGATTGACGGTCAGGGCTGACGCTGAGGACCTCTTGATAGTGGACCGGGGCCCTGTGAAAAATAATTCTTCAAAAAAGAAGCAGATTGGGGTACATATCCCTCCTGCTTCCCCGCGATGGGAGACGAACGTCATCGGCCTGCGGGTGGACGAGGCCATTCCTATCGTGGAAAAAGCCCTTGATGAGGCGCTCCTGGGAGGATTGTCCTCTATAACGATAATTCATGGCAAAGGGACGGGGCGTCTGAAAAAAGGCCTGTGGGAGTATCTTTCCGGCCACCCCCTGGTAGGTGACCTCCGCGGCGGTGATGCCCGCAGTGGCGGGGAGGGGGTTACCATAGTGGAGTTGGTGACGGAGTAACAGGTGTATCGTTACGCGGGAAATCCCCCCGCCCCCCTTTACTAAGGGGGGTATAAGAGAGGCTTCCTCCCCCTTTTCTAAAGGGGGATTGAGGGGATTTTGGGCGGAACCCTCCACGGATCGAAAGAAGACCCTGCCGTCCACCCCGTGACTGAATGGTTACTGGGGCAGGCTTTCCAGCCTGCCATCATTGGCTTTTAAGAGAGATATTCGAGCGTAACGGGTTCTTATCCTTTGAACGCTCATCTGCATTAAACCCTGACCTCCGCTGGGATCGGAAACGAGTTATATGCGCATTTCCGAGTCAAAACTTGCCGAAGTGGCTGCGGCCGCGGATATCGTTCAGGTCATCTCCGACCATGTGGAGTTGAAGAAGGCCGGGAAGGATTACCGCGGACTCTGTCCTTTTCACGGTGACAAGGACCCGTCTTTTTACGTGTCGCCGCAAAAGGGGATTTTTTACTGCTTCGGCTGCGGTGTGGGGGGGAGCGTTTTCAACTTCATAATGAAGATGGAGAACACCTCCTTTGTCGAAGCGGTTCAGACAGTGGCGCGACGCTATGGGGTGCCGCTTCAACTGGAAGCAGGCGGCAGGCGGACCGGAGCCCAAAGAGCGCGCTTGATCAGGGCCCTGGAAGTATCCCACGATTATTTTGTCGATAAATTGAAGTTCAACCGCTCCGCTGCGGACTATCTCGCCGATCGAGGCCTTCCCCCCGAATGGATCGAACGGCTCGGGCTCGGGTACGCTCCTGACTCCTGGGAGGGACTTAGCGATCACCTTCGAAGGTCCGGGGTGGAACCTCAGGATGCGGTTGCAGCCGGAGTGCTCAGACCGCGTGCGGGTGGCGGCTATTACGACCACTTCAGATCCAGAATCATGATCCCGATCCGGGACCTAAACGGCCAGGTCGTAGCGTTCGGAGGCCGCATCTTCGGCGAAGGAGACCCAAAGTACCTTAACTCTCCGGACACTCCCCTTTTTCATAAGAAAGGCCTCCTTTACGGACTTGACTCGGCCAGGGAGGCTATACGCAGAGAAGGCCGCGTCATTATCGTTGAAGGGTATTTCGATCAGATTTCGCTAAGAATAAGAGGAATGGAAAACACCGTCGCTCCTCTCGGGACCGCGTTGGGACGCGAGCAAATCAGGCTCGTCAAGCGGTTCAGTGATGACGTGATAACCGTTTTCGACGCGGACGAAGCCGGCATCCGGGCCGTGAAGAGGTCAATCCCTCTATTTCTTGCCGAGGGTGTCGAGCCTCGCTGCCTGATCCTGAAACAGCACAAAGATCCTGACGAAGCGGTCAACAGCATGGGCACGGATGCTTTTCGGTCCCTGCTCGACACAAGCGTGTCAATGATAGACTTTCTGCTGGACGCTATCGAGGCTCAATACGATTTGAAAACCCTCCAGGGAAGAAATCTGGCTGTGGAAGAGTGTCTTCCTGTCCTGCGGGAGATTGCCGATTCCAAGGAGGGGGATTATCTTATAGAGAGGTTTTCTTTCAGGATCAGGGTAAGGGAAGACCGACTGCGCCGCATGCTCAGTTCCGGGGCCGGTGCGAGCCATGCAAATCGTGAGGACAGGTCAGAGTCAAAAAGGAGCCTATTCGACTTTCCGGCTGACGAAAGGAACGTTGTAAGGGGCATGTTGCTCAGGCAGGGCTTCATAGACAGAGTTACGGAAAGCGGTGTGCTAAAAGACTTGGAAGATAACGTCTTGAGCGCGCTTGCCCACGGAATGGTCAGATTTAGGGAGCAAATGGGCGGATTCGAACCTGTCGCGTTCTCCACTTCACTGGAGGACGAACGGCTGGCGTCTGTGGTGGCTGGCTGGCTGCGACCCAAACCCGAGGAGGATGACCTCAGACCGGAAGTGGACGGCGATTTGACCATAGATCACTCGTTGGACAGGATTCGCTTGAAGAAGCTGGAACGACGTAAGGCTGAAATTCAAGAAAGGATGAATCATTGCGCGCCCGGCGAGGAAGAGTACAACAACCTCGCACGGGAATTGTGGACCATCGGTAGACGCCTGCACAAATAGCGGCTTGCATTCAGCACAACTGACAGTGATCTGAAAGTCGGTGCTGTGGGCTTTTTTGTGTGTACGCGTGCCGGCGTGCTTTCAGCTTTAGAAGCCACTGGGATATTGGCGGCCGATTCGGAGACCGTTTTACGGCCCACCGACCCGGCGATGAACCGAACACTTAGAGAAGGAGACATCCTTTAATGGCCGAACCGAAAACAGGATCGGAACTCAAAGATCTCTTTGAGCTTGCCAAGAACAAGAAATATCTGACCTATGGAGAAGTCAACGAACATCTGCCGTCCAATGTGGTAGGCGAAACTGAAATAGACGAACTCCTCATGAAAATGATGACCGAATTCAATGTGGAGCTTGTCGCGTCCGAAAAGAAAATCCCTATCGCAGACAAGAAGGCACGCAAGCTCGAGGAAGACAAATCCGAGGAAGAAGAAGAAGAGGATCTGGCCGCAGACCCCGAGGCAGCAGTCCGAGGGAACGACCCGGTCAAAATGTACCTTCATGAAATGGGCTGCGTTTCTCTGCTCACCCGCGAGGGAGAAGTCGAGATCGCTAAGAGGATTGAACAGGGCGAGCAGCAGGTCTTCAGCGTTATTATCGGGTGCCCGGTGACCATCAAGGAAGTCCTTACTCTGGGTGACAAACTCCAGAAGGGAACGATCCGGCTCAAAGAGGTCATTCGCGGGTTTGAAGACGAAGAGATGCCGGATGGCGACGACACGACGCATGTCGAGAAAGTCCTCAAGCTTATCGACGAGATGAAAGAGTTCGACGCCCGGTACCAAGGGTTGCAAAGTCAGCGAAACGCCATGGGACCGGGTTCGGAGGCCACTGCCGTCGAGCAGCTTGACCTCGATCTGGTCGCGAGCAGGGAACAGGTTGTCACTTGCCTGAGGAACATAAATCTAAATGCGAACATGATTGACCACATAGCGGGCAAGTTGAAATTCCTCGTTCGAAAACTGGAGGCGGCCCAAGACGAGCTGCGCGGTGTTGAATACGAATTGAAGATGCCCGCGGACAAGGCACGGGAACAAATCAGGTTCCTCAAAGGGCTGGTGGATGAGAGAAAGCCGCTGAAGAAGCATACGAACTTCTCTCCCGCCAAGATTCTGGACCTGGACAAGAAGCTGGAGAACGGCGTTCGCAAGATCCAGAAGTTGCAAGCTGAAGCCGGAATGGACGAGGAGCATCTCAAGGTCGCGCTAAAATCCTGCCTGGAAGGTGAACGCATTGCCAGGAGAGCCAAGAGCGAACTGGTCCAAGCCAACTTGCGCCTCGTGGTGAGCATAGCTAAGAAATACACCAATCGCGGGCTTCAATTCCTGGACCTCATTCAAGAGGGCAACATAGGCCTGATGAAGGCGGTGGATAAGTTCGAGTACCAACGCGGTTACAAGTTCAGCACTTACGCCACCTGGTGGATTCGACAGGCCATCACCAGAGCCATTGCAGATCAGGCGCGAACCATTCGCATCCCGGTCCATATGATCGAGACAATAAATAAGCTGATTCGCACTTCGAGGTACCTGGTGCAAGAGTATGGCCGGGAACCCACTCCCGAGGAAATCGCGGAAAAGATGGAATTTCCCTTGGAAAAGGTGCGTAAGGTCTTAAAAATAGCCAAAGAGCCCATATCCCTCGAGACCCCGATCGGAGAGGAAGAGGACTCCCATCTGGGGGATTTTATCGAGGACAAAAAGATCCTTTCACCCTCCGACGCAGTGGTCGGCATGAGCCTTACGGAGCAGACGCGCAAAGTTCTTGCCACCTTGACGCCCCGCGAGGAGAAGGTCCTCCGCATGCGATTCGGAATCGGGGAGCGCGCGGATCATACTCTTGAGGAAGTCGGGCAAGACTTCGACGTGACTCGAGAGCGAATCCGGCAGATCGAGGCCAAAGCGCTCAAGAAGCTGAGACATCCGTCGCGGAGCAAGCGGCTGAGACCGTTCATCGAGGGCTGAGCGAGACGTAACTATTCAGTTAGGCAACGAATTGTCGGGTATCTGTCATTGCGAGGAGCGAAACGACGACGCAATCCCATCTTCGGTGGGACCGGCATCTTGCCGGTCACTCTAATAGACAGGCTGGAAGCCTGTCCCACCATGGAGATTGCATCGGCGACGGCACCCCAGCAATCGAAATTGATCCTTCCCGCAATTCACTTCCTTGACACCGCATTCCCATGGAAACGCCTCGAAGGCAACTGGCAAGATGCCGGCGCTACGGGCGTCTTCATAATTCGTTGTGGCGCTCGCCACCATGGAAGTTGGTATCAAGCGGGCACGGCACGCCGTGCCCCTACCAAACACCCCGCCGGCGAATTGAGTTGTAGGGGCACGGCGTGCCGTGCCCGAAGGGTGGGTGTCTTCAGCTAACGGTTGCACATAACCGCAATTCCCAACTAAGAGCGCTAAAATATTGGACCCGGAAAGCGACCTCAAACCCAGACTCCGCAACATTGAGCCCGTCCAACTGGCCGTGAATGGAAGGACCGTGGTCGGTCTGAAGGACCCCTTGCAGCTCAAGGACCAGGTGATATGCCTTCAGCCGGAAGCTTTGCCCATAGTTGCGATGATGGATGGAAGGCACTCGCTCAGGGACATTCAGGAGGAGTTGACACGGAGAACCGGCCGCCTTGTCTTTTTGGACGACATAAAAGCCGTTGTCAAAGTTCTGACGGAAGGGTTTCTATTGGAGGGCGAGGTCTTCCAGGAGGCTTTTGCCAGAAAGGTCGCTGAATATCGCTGCAAACCTTTTCGGCCCGCGTCTCATTCTGGAATGAGTTACAGTGCCGATGCTCAGGAACTGCAAGAGGAGCTTCGCGATTTTTTTGTCCGGGAGAACGGCCCTGGAATTCCTGATTTTTATTCGGATGCGAGGCGCCCGGTAGGGCTGATAGCCCCTCACATAGACATACGGGCAGGCGGAAGCTGTTTCGCCGCAGGTTACCACGCATTGGCGCAAGGCCAACCGTCAGATGTGTACGTGATTTTCGGCACCGGCCACGCGGGTCTGCAACAATGCTTCACCGCCACAACCCTCGACTTCCGGACGCCCCTCGGGACGGTGGAGACCGATCGGGAAATGATTCACGAGCTGTCCGAATTGATGGGCTGCGATGTAGCTGCCGAAGAGATCATGCACGCGACCGAGCACGTCATAGAATTCCAAGCCATCTTTCTTCAATACCTGTTCGCGGGCAGGCGGCCGTTCAAGATCGTGCCTTTCCTTTGTTCTTTTTCGCACCATTTGTTCGGTGATGACCGGGCTTTTTCCCGGGATCGTGAGATCGTGGAGCGGTTTTGCAGCGCGCTGAAGGAGGTTTGCCGCAGGAGTTCCAAATCAATCTGTTTCGTGGCCAGCGCAGACCTCGATCATATCGGCCCAAGGTATGGGGATCGGTTTGTTCCGCACCAGGGGACGGTTAGTAAGGCCCTGGAAAAGGACAGGAAGCTGATCCAAAGCCTGGAGCGCGTTGATCTGGACGCATTCATCAGGGGTGTGGCCGAGGAGAACGATGCAAGGCGCATCTGCGGCTTCCCGCCCATCACGACGATGCTGTCGTGCATGGAGGCATCTCAAGGGAAGCTGCTCGCCCTGGATCATGCCCTGGTGGACGACAAAAATTCCTTTGTCAGCTTCACATCAATGATCTTCCATTAGAATCTCCACGGAACTATACTGAGGCAGGCCAAATCCGGCTTCTGGAGTCTGGAAACAATGAAATACCGTCTTCAAATGCTTTTGGGGCCTCTATGACAGTTGCCCCAAAAGATGTCCGATAACATGCTCCAGTCGAATCTATTATCAGCAGCAGTCGGCGGGCACGGCCCGCCCTACGATTCGACGGGACGCGTTTCCCGTAGGGCGGGCTGTGCCCGCCGTAATGTGGTGGTTGGCATAGGTGGTGTGAAAACGATGACTTTGAATAGTGCCTCCGATGTGATTCAGACAAGAATTCCGGCAACCGGTAGGACCAAACGACCGGCCAAACCGTACGTGTCTTTGGATGATCATGGTAAGGGCACGGCATGCCGTGCCCTTACGCATACCGCGCCCGACAACGCTTCCCGTTGGAGCCCTAATTGGTGCTCCTTGTTGGTAATGGGACTGGTGTTGCTCCTTTCATTTCATTCGGTTTCTTTCTGCTCCGCGGATCAGCAAGTCGCTTCTATCGAGACGCAAGTCTTGCGCGTTTTTACGGTCAAGAATTCCGGATACTATCACAAACCCTGGAAGAGCCCTGATTTCGCCAACGTGAAAGGGAGCGCTTTCTTCTTCGAGGATGAAAAGATCTTCCCCGGCAAGAAAGGCCTTATTCTCACGAATGCCCACGCGGTCTCCATGGCCCAGAGCATCAAGGTTTCCAACGGCCGAGAAAAGAGACGCTATGACGTTAAACCTATTATTGTATGCGATTCGGCCGACTTCGCAGTCCTTCAAATGGATGAGAAAGAGTTGGAGACCTACGAAGATCACAATGGGAAGGTCGTCCCCTTGCAACTGGGTGACAGCGACATGCTGCGCATCGGTGACAAGGTCCTCGGATGGGGCTTTCCTCTTGGCGGAGAACGGTTGAGCAAGTCCGAACAAGGAGAAATCAGCCGGATCGAAGTCAGCCGCTACGTGTATTCCCAGGATCAATGGCTCATGGTGCAGGCCTCTCTGCAACAGAATCGAGGCAATTCGGGTGGACCGGTCCTCATGGACGGCAAAGCAGTGGGCATCGCGTTCCAAGGCATGCAGACCAGTGACCGAATCAATTACTTCATCCCTATCAACCTGGTTAAGCATCTTGTCCCTTTGCTGCCGGGGAACGCTGTCATTCCGCAGTGGGACTGGCTCATCCAGCATCTTTTCCCGGGGTTGAAGGACTATTACAGCCTGGACAAGGAGCAGGGAGGGGTCCTGCTGGCATATACCATACCGGGAGGCGGGCCGTACAAATTCGGCTTGCGAACCAACGACATCCTCGTGCAGATCGATGGGCATGAGATTGACAACTTTGGCGAGGTCTTCTTCAAACCATTGGGCCAGAACGTCTTCTTCGGGGAAATCCTTAACAGGAAGAGGGCAGGGGACCCGCTAACCTTGAAAATAATCAGAGAAGGAAAGGCCCAGGAGATCAGCGGCAATGTGCCGCACGGGCTCCCCAGGCTTGTCCCTCGGATCTTCACCAAGGCCAACTATTTCATCTACGGCGGAATCGGTTTTGTCGAGCTGACCCTGAATTGCATTGATAATCTCGGGAAATCAGGGGAGACTTTCCGCTCGCAATATGTAGACGAGTTTCCCAAGCTTCCTCACCAGAAAATAGTGATCGTTTCAGAGATCTTCCCTGAATATGGCCTCGTAGACACCGCTCCTTTCCTGAAAAGAGTGGAAAAGGTAGACGGGGAGGATGTGCTGAACATTGCCCACCTTTACAGCGCCATACAGTCGGCCGCGAAGCAAGGCAAAAAGCGCCTTCTACTACAGATTCGCACGGATGTTCAGTTGCCGGTCGATCTGGAAAAGGCCGCGGAACTGGATCGCCAGATCCAGGAAAAGTACGGCATCCTGTACATGAAGACCCCAGGAGACTTTACGGAGTAGGCTTCAAACATAACGACCTGTCAGTCTTGCTAGGGGTGAATTGTCTTTGTGGGGCAGGCTTTCCAGCCTGCCTGTCCCAAATGTCAATGATGGCAGGCTGGAAAGCCTTCCTCACGTTTTCAGGACGCTTGCCAAGAAGGGCTCCAGGAGTCTCCATTCTCATTTATCTAAACCATTTTCTAGATATTTAATATAACATCTATTTATTATTTGACAAATAGCTTCACAAATGATATAAATGTCCAAGGCATAAGGGTTCACCCGGAATCTGATGATGTTGGAGTCATTTCCAAACAATCGCGACAAAGTAAGGTGAGACTAGACATGAAACGCCGTGGCCATATATCCACTTTCATCTGTCTGCTGATAATCGCTTCCTCGCTGGCCGCCGTAGCCGTGGCCGGCGCACAGGAGTTCATTCAGCCTCCGTTTGTTCCGTCGCCTCCAGGGACTCCTACTCTCATGGCCGGGCGTTTCTATTTTCAAGCCGGCGTCAGGTACAGGAGCGTCGAATCCCTCAGGTTCGACGTATCCGGCGGGCCGCAGACACTCACATTCGCAGCCGGTACGCCTCTTTTCGGGCCTCTTACATCAGGAAATTTTGGTGTAGGGACAGGCAGAGAAGGTTTTACTGGAACAAACGGACCAGCCGGTGACCCGCTGCGGTGGCTTTATGACAACGGTTACCTTTCCGGCCCAGTGGATCCGGCCCCAGGCGTTCAAATTGGTTGTGCTGGCCCGCCGGCAGTCGCTGCATGTGGACCTGCCGACCAGGCCTGGACCTATATTACAGGCGGCATTCCCACGCCGGAACTCGGGCGGCAGACGTTCTTCGTCTCATCTGCAAATTGCTGTAACGGATTAATCGTCCCCGGCCATATCGGCAGCTTTTCCCTGAACGATGCGACCGTTCAGGTGGACAATCCGAACAGCATTGTGGGCACGACGCAGGTCACACTTCAAGTGATTTTGGACGACAGCTTGGCATTCCTTGTAAATACCACTCCGGATATCAACCGGCAAGCCGGACCAAAGCTCTGGAGCCCCACTTTTGAGGCAGGATATCAACTGTACAACTATTTTGACATATTCTACGGGTTTTCGTGGTTCAATGTGGACAACTCAGTTGGATTGTCTAATGTTATTCCGGGCCAAGTGAGTCGCACTCTCATTATAGACACGTTCCCATTCGTTTCGGACCATGATTCCGCATGGCCTGTAGGCAGTTTCTTTTCGTCGGACAACATTATAGGTGACACCCCGGCCCACATTTACCAAGTCACACCCAACAGCCCGTTGCGCGGCATATTCCCGAACCGTCAATTTTCCACGCAATTAGATGACTCGATTCCTGCCGAGAGTATTCAGGAAACCGTGAGCGCCAGAGCGGACATCAGTGTGTATGAGACCAGGATAGGCGGCAGAAGCTGGGTGCCGTTATACGGATTGGGCCGCATCGGGGTAACGTTAGGAACGGCGTTTATGCCCACTTATTACAAGCTTATCGAGAATCGGTCGTACACCGCCCTGGGCCCGAACCTACCACCAGGAACCCCGGTGTTCGCCATAAGCAATGAAATCAAGGACTGGCGCGCTCACTACGGCGCATTTGTGGGAAGCGACCTGGAATTGGGTTACGGCGCTGCGTACGTCAAGGGTTCCGTGGACTACATGTGGGCCAACGCCCTAACCTATCAACTCGACGCGGTCAATACCTCGTTTAATCCGGGCGGCATGACATTAGGGATCAACGGCGGAATCCATTTCTAACCGCCGGCAGAATTAAGCCGAAAAAAAAGAGGAGCGCCTCAATTGAGCGCTCCTTTTTCTTTTGTATCTCCCGTAGGATGCGGTGAATAAAGTGAACCGCATCGCTCGCGGCCTTTTCTCGACCGATGCGGTTCGCTTCGCTCACCACATCCTACGCGCCGTTTTCTTTTGCAAACCTACAGAATCTCACCGCAGAGAACGCAGAGAGCGCAGAGAATAGGTAGGGGCACGGCATGCCGTGCCCTTACAGGCCCATGACCTTAAGGAAACATTGCTTTTTTTGGCTAGGATTGGGTTGTTTTGTGTTGGGCAGGCTTTCCAGCCTGCCATTATTATTGGTATTTGGGACAGGCAGGCTGGAAAGCCTGCCCCACAAGAGAGTGACAAATGTTACCATTTGACTTTGATTCGGGCTTTGGTCAGGTCTTTTTTCTGGTACAAGAGAAATCCGTTGGTCAAGCCGAACAAGTACAGGTCTCGGGTGATCCTCACGTCCTCGCGGCAGTATTCCGCCAGAAGGTCCATTTTTCCTTCCTTGAACCACCGGGCAGCATCCAGGCCGTCCCCCTTTTTCTTGCTGTCGAGGGTGAATTTAGCAAGATGGTCGAGGCTCAGGCGATGCCCCAGCGCGGCCTCCACTTCCTGCAACATATCCAGGTTCGGCAGGGCCCTGAGGTTCTCGGACGAATACGCTCTGAGCACCTCGTAATCGAAGCGAATATGGTTGAATCCCACCACCAAGTCCGCGGCCCGGAGCACTGAAATGAGGCCTGCAACGTTGTCCTCGCTAAACGTCAGGAAGCCCTCATCGTCCGAATAAGTGACCCCAACCGACATACGCATCGCGGAAATGTTCTTCCAGCCTCCCACCTCGTGGGCCAACTTCTGGGTTTCCAGGTCGAAGACCACGATTCTTTTCTTGGGGCTTGCCAATTGTTCGCTCTCCGCCTCCGATCCCTCTGACTGATCCGGGCCCTGACTGGAATGGAGAGCCCTCACCCTGTCCCTCTCCCGGGGGGAGAGGGGACTGTTTTCATTTTTTCCCAAACCTGGTGACGTGTTTGGACCGGTGGGCCTATTGCGGGGAGCCGATGAACCAGACGTGGGGGCGGGTCCCTGCGCCCGCCCAGGGCAGGCACCGGGAAACTGTCTCAGGGTTGAGGGTTTTACCGGCCTGTCGGTAGGGGCGGTTCGTGAACCGCCCGAAATCAGGGCGCTTCTCGAAGCGCCCCTACCCGGAATTGTATCCTTTTTAGGGTTTTGAGACGGTTTCCCGGAGCCTACCTCTGTAGATGCGAATTCGGCATCATCGCCGGCGCTTGCTCCCTCTCGGGAATTGCTGGCTGCTATAACCTCGGTTTCGGTGAACGGTTTTCCTCCCGCGGCCCTGGCCAGATCCGGGAAAATTGCCTTGCTCGAAGACCGCTTGACCACCGGAACCGACCGCATCTTTTCCGGCTTCAGAAGGAATTCAAGTGTTGCCAGGCAGGCCTTCTTGTCCAACGGCTGATTGCCTGAGCCGCACTTGGGGGAATGAATGCAGGACGGGCATCCGTCTTCGCACGGGCACTTCTCGACAAGGAGTCGCGTCTTTTCCAGCAGCTCTTCGATTACGTCGAAAGCCCGGTGCGCGAGCCCCACTCCACCCGGATGTCCGTCGTAGATGAAGACCGCCGCACGGCAGACTTGTTCATGCTCGGGGGTGCTGATACCGCCAATGTCATCCCTGTCGCAAAGTGCGAAGAGTGGGAACATGGATATCGCCGCGTGCTCCATTGCGTGTATGCCGCCCATGAAGTGCAAGCCCATCTTCTTGATCGTTTCCTTTACCTGGTCGGGGATTTCTATCCAGATGCCCACGGTCTCGAAGTGCAACGGAGGCAGGTCAAGATCCACAGTGCCGATTTTCTCCTGGCCCGATGTTCGGCGTTTTTCGTACGCGACTATTCTTTCGGTAACCTTGAGCCTAGCCTCTCGAATGACAAATCCGGGGAATTCCTGTTGCCTGATTGGCGCGCCGAGTATTTTGGTATCCTTCTCGGCAAGCGCGCGCGTGTAGTACTGAAGCTTTGCCGCCCGAACCAGCACGTTTCGGCGTTCCAGGTCCAATTTTGTAACCAGGTAATGTTTCGCCCTGTGAAGATAGACCGCACCTTCGTGGCATTCCGTGAAAGCGCGTGCGCCGGAAGAGCTTCCGATCAGGGTTTTGCCGTCTTCGAGGAATATGGCATAAGAATCTCCGATGCTCCTCAGGTCCACTCCATAATGGGGCCGCCTGGAAACGGAGTGCCAGGAATCGTCCATCGCTGCTTTATAGAGCGACCCCGCTTCTTCCAGTTCTTCCAGAACCTGCTGAACTTCCGGTTGCTGAGCCCATTTCTCTTCGGGCGCTATGGGTCTCTCGGCCGCGGCGCAAGGGATGTGCCGCTTCAAGACCTCGCTGTTCAGAGGATCGAGGATCGCTTCTTCGCAGTTCCTCCCAAAGAAGTCCGAGGGATTCCTCAAGAAATATTGGTCGAGCGCGTCATTGCCCGCAATCAGGACAATAGCGCTGGGTCTTGCTCCTCGGCCGACCCTTCCTCCTCTTTGCCAGGTGTTTATGATTGTGCCGGGATATCCGACCAGCAGGCAAAGGTCCAGCCCTCCCACATCTATTCCCATTTCCAGGGCTGAAGTGGAGATCACACCGTCCATTTTCCCGGAAAAGAGTTTGGTTTCAATTTCGCGGCGCTCTTCTGGCAGGAAGCCCGCGCGATACGAGCTGATCCGGCCTCTCAAGTGCGGGGATTCCTGCATTACCCACGTGGTGATGAGTTCGGTGATTTTGCGTGCCCTGGTAAACACGATGGTTTTCAATCCCAAGGCGAGCGCTCGGGTAAAGAGTCGCGCAGTCACGGTGTACGGGCTCAGAATAGGGTTAACGAACAGAAAATGCCGCTCGGAAGATGGCGCGCCGGAACTATTGACGACCGCGACATCCTCGCCGATCAGCCTGGACACGAATTGTCCAGGGTTTGCCACCGTGGCCGAACAGGCCATGAAGCGTGGACGCGAGCCGTAGAATTCGCACACGCGGCGCACCCGCAGGATCACCTGCGATATGTGGCTGCCGAAAATACCTTTGTACGCGTGAACCTCGTCCAGGACCACGCAAGCAAGGTGGCCGAAGAACTGCTTCCAAGAATCGTGATAAGCCAGGAGCCCCAGGTGGAGCATGTCCGGGTTGGTAATAAGCACACGGGGAGGGTGGCTCTTGATCTTACGACGTTCCGAATCCGGGGTGTCCCCGTCGTACACCGCGGCGCTCAGGCCCGAGTCGCCGGCCAGGGAAATGAAAGCGTCTCTCTGATCTCTCTCTAACGCTTTCAACGGAAACAGAAAAAGCGCGGTAGCTTCGGGGTCCTTGATGAGGCGGTCTATGACAGGCGCTTGATATGCCAGGGTCTTGCCGCTGGCCGTATTGGTGGACAGGACAACGTTCTTGCCACTCAACGAAAGCCTGATGGCCTCGGCCTGATGCGAGTAGGGCGATGCTATCCCGAAAGACCTGATCAACTCCACCACTTGCGGGTGCAGCTCAGGAGGCAGTTGCCCGAATTCAGGTGGCTTCGCGGGCAGGACTTCGTGGTGGACCAGTTTCCACTCAAAGTTTTCGCGGCGGGCAAGCTGTTCCAGGAATGAGGCGAGCACCGTTCTATCCTGTCGTCATAGGCCGATTGATGCTATGTTGCGAGGCGGGTCGATAATATCCCCCGGTGTCCGGGGTGTCAACTATGGGTCGGCTCATGGCCTCAGGAAGATCGGACGATCTTCAATGTTTTGAAATCGAAGCCCGAAACAATTTCCCTTGGTGGGACAGTCCCGCCGCTGGCGGGATCGCCTGTCAATTTGAATGACCGGCAATCCCGCGTTCCGCGCGGGACGGTCCCACCAAAATCGAGATTGCTTCGTCGTTTCACTCCTCGGAAAGACAGGGTTGTCCCCACACGCGTAACTAAAGGGTTACCTCAATGACTATTTCTCTATTGCGTCCGGAACATGCCATTCTACTGGTGATTATCCTTGCTCTTTCCTTCGGAGTTGCCGCGGCAGACGATACTCAAAGAACAGGCAATTCGAATGTTTCGGGGCCGAAATTGCACACAATATCCATATCATTGAACCGCGTGACCATCCGTGCGGTGGTGGCCGACTCGGACGCGACTCGAAGGCAGGGCCTGCTCGGTTGGGACAAGATAACGGACGATCTTGGAATGCTCTTGGACTTTGCAGTACCCGGACAATACGCCATTCACATGCAAGGTATGAAGTTCCCGATCGACGCGATCTGGATCGACTCCGACGGAACAATCAAATTGGTGTATGAGGAGATTCCGGCCAACTCCGGCCAGATCTACCCTTCCATGTTCCCATGCCGCTATTGCCTGGAGGTGAATGCCGGCTTCTGCAAACGGAACCAGATTAAAGCGGGACAGAAAGTGAGGTTCGGCTTTCCGGAGTGATGGCCCCTGGCGCATAATTCCTCAGCGCACCGTCCCACTGTTTACTTGAACAGCCGCCCGAGAATCCCTTTCTTCTCCGGTTCCAGCGGAGCCATTCCCAGTTGCTTCCTGATCTCGGCAACCAGCTTCTCCTCTGTAACATCCGATCCTTCTACCAGAACCTCTTCGCCCACCATGACTGCCGGAGCGCACGGCAGGTCCGTTTCAGCCCAGTCGTCGGTTTGGTATTCATCGCGAGGCTTCGATGTGGTGTCGATTTCGATGGGGTATCCTGCGCCCAACCTGGACGCCATTTCCTTGAAGTGTCTTCAAGGCTTGCCATTGGGTTCATTTAGAAAAAAACGTACTTTCAACATGATTCTTTCCCTTCTATCTCACAGATTTCTACGAACCCGACTCCGAGGATTGCCTGGCTTCGGTCATTCTGCTCAGGAACTGATCCGCAGGGATGAAGCCATTCAATCGAAGGTCATTACGCTCGCGGCCCTGACCGTCAAAGAAAACTACCGTCGGAACCCCTTTGACAGCATGCTTTGTCACCAGTTTTTCGTACGAGGGGTTTCCGTTTGTTGTCAGGTCAACCTTGACCATGACGAAGTTGTCCTGAGCCTGTTTCACCACTCCCGGATCACGAAAGGTAATGTCCTCAAGCTCGCGGCACGGCGTACACCATGCGGCGGAGAAATCCACGATCACCGGCTTATGAGACTTTCGGGCTTGTTCCATTACTTCATCGGAATACGGTTGCCACGAGACTCCAGGCCCGACCTTCAGCAATGAACCGATGAGGAATACGCCCACAACCAGACCGGTTACCCCGACAACGTTTCTCACTACTCCGAACGCCTTAAAACCGGCGTGGGTACTCGCGATCCATCCCAGGTGCAACCCTGCTGCCAGAGCCACTCCTGCCAGCACAAGAACACCGACATGGGACGGCAAAAGAGGCCTGACAAAATAGGCAGCCATCCCGACCAATACCCATCCCATCAACTTTCTTACCCAGAGCATCCACTCACCGGAGCCGGGGAGCTTTTCCAGGCTCCCTGAGAACATGGCCAGGAAAAAGAGCGGTATGCCCAAACCCAGGCTGAGTGTGAAGAAGATGAGAAAGCCCAACCAGGGGCTTCCCATACTTGCCACCCAGGTGAGCAAACCCAATACGAAAGGCCCCAAACACGGGGCTGCCACCACACCGAGGGTCAAGCCCATGAACAACGTGCCAAAGTATCCTGCGTAAGACTTGGATGCTGCGCTCGTAAGACTCTGGGGAAGTTGTAATTCCCAAAATCCAAAGAGGCTTGTGGAGAAGAAAATCAGGACACCGGCGACAACCACCAACACGATGGGGCTCTGAAGCGCAGCTCCCATCAGGCTCCCCGTAAGAGCCGCCACTGCGCCCAGCACCGAGTTCGTCACGGATAGACCGCCGAGGTACAACAAACCGTGAACCGCCAGTTTTCCGCGACCCTGATCGGCCCTGCCGCCGAAATATGAGACCGTGATGGGAATCAAGGGATACACACACGGGGTCAGGTTGAGAGCCAGCCCGCCGGCGAACACTCCCAACAAAGTCCAGAGCATTGCCCAACCGTACAGCGGACCGGCGCCTTTCGGCTCCGAGACGGATCTGGCCTGATTGACCGGGACGCTTTGAGTGGGAAGGCCTGCTGCCTTCCACTCGGGAAATCCCTTTGCATCACGATATACGTTCTTGTAACCGAGTTGCACCGCCACCCGGGCGGCAGAGTCACTGCGGACTCATGTGAGGCCTGCTCAGTAGAATACGATGAAACGATTCTTGTCAGGGCCGAGTGCCGCTGCCAGTTCACCTTTTTTCCACCATCTTGACCACGCCGTGGGTTCCATAGGGAAGTTTATTGCCCCCTTGATGTGGCCCATAGCGAATTCCCACTCTTGGCGGGTATCTACCAGTAAAGTGCCCTGAGGGTCCGCCTCATAGCGTTGTCTGAGTTCATCGACATTTATGAGTCGATAGCCGCCTTCTCTGGATTCGGCAACAACATCGTCCCAGCTTGGTTCCTTTGGCGTCACCGCACCGTTTGTGAACCAGAGGACTCCTACGGTAATCGTGATCGCTAGGAGGGGGAGCCAAAGTCTTTTCCGGTTCACTTCAAATGCCATCTTGCCCTCCAATTTCACCAGATCAATTCGCTGTTCAAATCTTGCCGTCTCTCTTGAGCTTCGTGATGAGGAACATGGAGCCGGATTCCGATAAACCCAGCTCACTTGAAAGGTCTTTGGGCGTAACGATGCCTCGACGCTTGATTATCGTTACCGCCTCGTTTTCCAGTTCTTCCAGCCAGTCCTCGAACAGGACCAGGATCTCCGGATCTGTAACCGATCGCAGTTGCTCCGACTGACTGATTTTTTCCACTAAACTCCGGCACATTGCTGTTGGATCGACACCTTCGTCCATGCATGTGGCCAGTCATAAGTGGACCAGGCCCGCGACCTTGTCCCGGCCCTTGTCCTCGATGAGCTTCCCCAAGAAGTCGCGGAGTGCTTCTTCGCCCAGAAGGGGAAACAGTTTCTTCGCGGCATCGGCGATTTCCTGCGCCGCGTCACGTGGATCCATGGATTCGACGAGTTGTTGAATTGTGCTCTTACTCATGTGTTCTTCCCCAAAGGCTAGAAAGTGTCCCTTTTGGACAGCAGATCCGTTGCCAGGTTCGCAAGTTGCCTAACTATGTCCATGATTCTCTTGTCGGCTATCTCGTAGTACACGAACAGACCTTTGCGCTCCACTTTCACAAGGAGGCAGCGTCTCAGCTCCTTTAGGTGGTGGGACACCAGGGGTTGGGAGAGATTCATCTCCTCCACAATGGTTGAAACCGTCTTCCTGCCGTTTCCCAAAGACAAAAGGATTCTAAGACGGTTTTCGTCCGAGAGGCTCTTTCCGACAAAGGCCACGGCGCCGAGGTTTCCATTGAAGACCGGGGGGTTGTTTTTTTCTTTGGGGGGCAATGCTTCCTCTCCCACTCTCTTCCGGCGCGTTCACCTAATTAATACATAAATGACCATTGATATATTTATGAGATGTTCTTAATTGTCTGTCAAGAGTAATTTGTGCGCGGATGGAACCATTCGGTAGCCAGCGCCCCAATACCGGCATTGTGGCCCGGGTGGAAAGCGGAGCGAAGCAATCTTCATTCTTTGGTGGGACCGGCACCCTGCCGGTCATTCCAATAGACAGGCTGGAAGCCTGTCCCACCTTTTATACCAAGTGCCAAAGATAGTGTCCGATTACGACATGCGCCTATTGGAAATTGGTAGGTGCCGGCCTCCGGAGACTGTCTCAAAAACCTAAAACGAACGTATTTCCGGGTAGGGGCGCTTCGAGAAGCGCCCTGATTTCGGGCGGTTCACGAACCGCCCCTACCGATGAGGTCGCGAAACCGTCAGTTTTGAGACAGTTTCTCCGTGCCGGCACATTTTTCGGATACAAATCAACTAGTTCGGGCCGGGAGGGACCCCGGATCGCGGTCCGGGGCAGGCTCTGGCCGCCACCGGTACACTTAGAGCGCGGGCTGTGCAAAAGGTCAAAAATTGTGGCGACTGCTATAATGTGGGGTCCCACCAGAGAAGATTGCTTCGCTCCTCCCACTGACACTATTACCGTCGGCCAAAAAAATTCTCTTGACATGGGCTGGACTCATGAAGTAATTTAGTAGACACTAAATTATGAGGTTCCCATGTGCCACAAGGAAGCTGAACTGTTCAAAGTCCTTGGCGTTGAATCCCGTATCAGGATTATCGATATCCTAAAACAGCGGGGACCCTTGGGCGTGAATGAGATGGCGCAGATTCTGGGCATAACCCCCTCAGCGGTGTCCCAGCATCTCAAGATCCTCAGACACGCCGGATTGGTTCGAAGCCAACGGAAAGGTTTCTGGATACCGTACGAAGTGGACCCGTTAGCGCTGGAGCAATGTCGAGATCTGATTTCCGATGTTTGCCGTTGCGGCTGCGAAGACAGTTGCCGGGCAGTGGAGCAGACTGTGGCCCAGGAAGTCGGTTCAAGCGACGAAGATCTGGCATACCTGAAGAAACTGGAACAGGAGCTTGAAGAAGAACTGCGAAGGGTACGGACCCGTATGGAAAAGGTGAGAGAAAAGGCATAATTTTTTTTCGTCGGTGGTTTAGCATATACTTAATAACTTAACTGGACTGGAGGTCACCATGGAAACGAACGCGAATCCTGCTGGGGAATCCCTGGAAATTCAGGATCTTGTCAAACAAATTGCCAAAGAGCGCATAGCACCTCACGCGCCCGATAGAGATATCAGTGGCGAGTTCCCTTGGGAGTGCATACGGACCCTCGCGGAAGCAGGTCTCATGGGTGCGATCATCTACCAAGCTCAGAGGAAAACCTTGACGCTTCATTTCAAGACATCCGAGTTACTCAGGCAAGATATTGCTAAGGCAGCATTGGGGTTGTAACGCTAACATTCAAGGCCGCACACGCGGTGAATGAGAGTCCCCCAAGGACCTCAGCGGCCGGCCTTTACTGGAAAGTGAGGTGACTGAGAATGTGTCAACCAGGATCATGGCATGGGTCCTCAAGCATAGGGGGATGCACTTGTGGCTGCTGCCGTCCCCCTTTCCGCCGTTTCTTCTCTTCAAAAGAGGAATTGGAATGGTTGGATAATTACAGGGACCAATTGAACAAGGAACTAGCAGGGGTGGAAGAGCGCCTCAAGGAAAGTAAAGAGAAGTGATTACTCCGGATAGAGAGGAGGTGATAAGAATGAGTGAAAAGGAGCAGGATAAATGCGGGTGCGGTTGTCTGTCTTCAACTAAGAAGGGAACCAAAACAGTGAAGACCGAGGACAAAGAATCCAAGTAAACCAGAACTTCAAGACAGTCCCAATGCTGTCTTAGCAGCACCTTGTTATAGTAGTTACTGGAAATTAAACACGGATTAATTTGAGGTTTTCCCGCCAACGCGGGACAACCTCGTTCCGGAAAACCTTTTGAGAACAACTATAGTGATTCTCAAAAGTTTTCGCGGAATGAACCCACAGTGGCGCCTGGGTCAACGGCGGCCAATAGGCCGCCCTACGGGAGATGACACCAAGCCTGGGACTACAAACGTAGGGCGGCCTATTGGCCGCCGCAAATTACGGGGCGAGTCAAGATGAACCCGGCAGTGGCACCCGCAAATCAATCCGTGATTACTTTCGAGAACCGCTACAGTAGCCCCTTTTGTCAAGAGATGCCTTCTGTATTGGGTGCCACGGACCTGGGTCTTACCAGGTCCGTGCTTCCTCTCAGTTTATGGCCAAGATAACTCGGCAGATTCTCAGCTTCACCTTACCATCGGCTCGCTTTTCAATTTGGTGTTCAATGCGGGGGACAACCTTACTGTTTTCCCAAAACGCCGGCACGGACCTGGCGGAGCCCAGGTCCGTGCCACCCAGGCTTCAATTCAGATCATTATCACTAAGTCGTTATTTTCCACGTGACAGTCATATGTCTGAACCGATTTCTTTGCCGGTCCTCGCATTTTATTGCCTTGATAGTCGAAGGTGGAGTGCCCCACACTGCAGCATCGGATCTCAGGTTTTCCTTTCACCGGGTCAAGCCTACGGCCCATATGAGTGCAACGATTGGAAAAGCAATGATAATTACCGCCATCACCTCGGACTATGAGAACGGGCGAAACAAGACCCTTTCCTTGAAGATAGACGGCTCCTCCCGGACTTTGCAGTTCCGGGATTTCTCTGATCTTCACCAGGACCTGGTTGCCGTTTAATTCCCAATGGTCCGGGTCCAGGGGTTTAGTGTCACAAATACCCGCCAATGCCTTGAGAAAACCTATGACGACCGACATCGAAGAACCTCCATTGGACTGATCAAGGTTGACTGATTAAGTGGGGGAGCCTGGAGCTAACTTACACGATTCAAGAAAGTCCGCTGGGCTCAAATCGTCCCTGATCCCAAGCCGTGTGAGGCAAAAATCATAACGCACGGGGTCTTCCGGAGCGATTTGCCTGAACGCCGCTGTGATCTCGAACGCGGTTCGCAAATCGGCCTGTTTCCGTTTTGTGAATCCGAGCGCGGAGCTGATCCGGTACATGTGCACATCCAGCGGCACCACCAGTTTCGAGGCCGGGACACAGTCCCATCCTCCGGGGTCCACTGCATCCTTTCGGACCATCCAGCGCATGAAAAGATTAAACCTCTTACACGCGCTGCCGGCCTCAGGCGACGGCAGCAGACTTCGAGGCCTTCCGTCGAAGACCGCAGAAAGCTCCTTCACGAATACGCAAAGAGCCGGAACAATTGTCTCGTCTTCCTCTCTCAAGCTCTTCGCGAAACAACTGCAGAGCGATCCATGGCGCTCCACGACTCTTTTGACGCCGTACAACATTGTCGCAAGTTCCAGACCTGTGGTGAACCGGTGCTTGAAGTCCTTAAACGTGTCGATTAGCAGTTCTTTGGACTTTTTCTCTAAAAAACTCTGCGGGGATTCCATGCGATCAAGGACCGATTTGACGCTTTTCAGTATTTGACGCACGTTTCCGTACGCGAGGCACGAGGCAATGAGGCCCACAATTTCGCGGTCGTGCAAATCCTCATAATCGTAAAGGAATTCCAACGGGTCCGGATGCACGAATTCCCGGCGGTTGTAAGTCCGGTACAGCTCAGAGAGCCGTTCTTTACAAGCTCTTGCAGGCATCTCAAATCCTAAAAGGCCCCTCACAGGCGGGTTATTCCCTCGGCAAGGTCGGACAAGCCATCCTTGTCCAGGATTTTTATGCGCGGTCCATCGACTGTTATTAGTTCCTGCTTGACCATTTTAGCAAGAATGCGGGAGAACGTTTCAGGTATTGTGCCCAGAAAACCTGCGAGCTGGCCCTTGGGCAGGTCCAGGCTGACTTCATCCGCGCCCTTTTGCCTTTCGCTAAGGTAGAGCAAGTGAGCTGCAAGTCTTCCCGGGACTTCTTTCAGGGATAGGTTGTCCACCAGCACCGTGAATCTGCGCAGGCGTCTGGAGAGAATCGCCAGCATGTTCAGCGCGACGGACGGATTCCTCTTGATCAGGTCCATGAACGCAGGTCTGGGAAAGAACAAGAAACGGCTGTCTTCGAGAGCTACCGCGTGTGCGGGAAAACGGCGACCCTCGAAAACCGGGACTTCACCGAAAGGTTCACCAGGGCCGAAGATGTGCAGGATCTGCTCCTTGCCCTCGGCCGAAAGTTTGAAAATCTTGACCCGGCCTGTTGATACCACGTAGAACCCGATTCCGGGCTCACCTTCCGAAAAAACCGTCTGACCGCGCGAGAATGGTTTGCTCACGGCAATGTTAGCCAGATCGCCTTGTTGATCCGGAGGCAAACCTTCGAACAATGGTATGGCGGAAATCTGTTCAATCAATGTCATGTTGCGATACCCCGGCAAGCGATCGAGATTGACTTAAGTCAAAGCATCGTGCTTTCGAAATTGTTAAATTATGCATACGTGGTGGCTTACAATCAATGAAGGCAAATCAGGATTGGTCAAAAAAGTCAAGGAACACGAAAGACAGTAAGTAACCATCCAACTACTGATGGCAGCATCATAGTTGGCCATGCAAGTGATCCGTGGGGCAGGCTTTCCGAGGCTGTCTCAAAACCTGAAGGATAGGATTTTCCATGTAGGGGCGCTTCGAGAAGCGCCCTGGTTCCGGGCGGTTCACGAACCGCCCCTACAACACATGACACAGGTTGCAGGGGTTTTCCAGTTTTGAGAAGGCTCCTTCGAGCTTGCCCCACAAAACAAGAGGCCGACCTGGAAGCACTAAATGATGGGTCAGGCCTTAGATATGAGGTGGATTGATGAAGTGGAGCAAACAGGCAGAGGAAGCAGTGTCCAGGGTCCCTTTCTTTGTCCGGAGACGCGTCAGGAAAAGGGTCGAGGAAGAGGCAACGCGCAGCGGGGGCAACGAGGTGACCTTGGAACATGTAAAAGCTTGCCAGAAAAGATTCCTCAGCAACATGGAGGATGAGGTCAAGGGTTATCAGGTGGAGACTTGTTTCGGCCCGGGAGGCTGTCCTAATCGCGCGGTCGTGGACGACGACCTGGTCCGGAAATTGGAGGAGCTGATCGCAGGGAAGGACTTGCGCGAGTTCCTGAAACAGCACGTCCAGGGTCCGTTAAAAGTGCACCATGAATTCCGCGTATCCGTTTCGGACTGTCCCAATGCCTGTTCTCGTCCGCAAATCGCGGACCTTGGGCTTGTGGGCGCTGTGCGGCCGCGTTTGGGCCAAGAAGCCTGTACGCAGTGCGGCGCGTGCGTTGAAATCTGCCGTGAACAGGCCGTGCAATTGTCCGACGAGGCCGACAAACCGGTGGTAGACCCCGAAAAATGTGTGGCATGCGGCCAGTGCGTCGCGGTCTGTCCATCCTCCACCCTCGAGAAGGACCCCGAAGGTTACCGGATCATGCTCGGCGGGAAACTCGGCCGACACCCTCAGTTGGCAACGGAGCTTCCCGGCATTTACCCAAAAAATGAGGTGTTGAGACTTGTAGAAGATTGCTTGCAGCATTATCTGAATCACAATACTCATGGGGAACGTTTTGGCGAGATAATCAACCGTACAGGCATCAGCTTTCTCTGCGAACGTCCTTTTCGGAAGGATGGCGAGTAAACGGCAGCCGCGGCGCTCGAAGTGGGCCAACCCCAAAAAAAATGAAAAATTTTTCAGCCCTTGACTTAAGTCAAAGCCTTCTGAGCGACGATGATTAAAATGTGAATTAACGATACGGAGTGAGGGGGCATTCAGCCTCAATCATAATTTTCAAAGGACGAGTTCAAATTCCGAAACCAGGAGGGAGAAAAAAATGGGCGAAGAAATGTTTTGTTATCAATGTGAACAGACGGCTTTCGGCACAGGATGCACCAAAGTGGGTGTATGTGGAAAATCTGCTGATGTGGCGGCCCTTCAGGACCTTCTCACTTATGCTTTGAAGGGGTTATCTCTTTACGCGGTGGAAGGCCGAAAAGTAGGCGTTGTAGACAAGGAAGTGAACGTCTTCACCGTCCAGGCATTGTTTTCCACGCTGACCAATGTGGATTTTGATTCGGAAAGGTTTGTGCCTCTCATCAAGAAATCCGGGGAGCTTCGAGAGACCTTGAAGCAGAAAGTCAAAGCCGCGGGCGGGAACGTGAACTTCACCGAAGACGCTGCAAACTTTCAGCCTGCATCCACCATGGAAGGAATGATTAAGCAGGCTGCGGACGTTGGTTTCAAACCCGCGGCCGGAGTCAACCCGGACATTCAGTCGCTACAACACACCTTGATTCTGGGCCTCCGAGGCGTATCCGCTTACGCTGATCATGCGCAGATCCTGGGGCAGGAAGATGACTCCGTCTATGCCTTCGTGCAGGAGGGCCTGGCAGCGACTTTGAACACCGGCCTGAGTTTGGACGACTGGGTGGGCCTGGTCCTCAAATGCGGCGCGGTGAATCTGCGGGCAATGGAATTGCTCGATGCCGGCAACACCGGAACGTACGGGCATCCTGTGCCGACTAAGGTCCCATTGGGAGCAAAGAAAGGCAAAGCCATCCTGGTCTCGGGCCATGACTTGAAGGACCTGGAGCAACTGCTCAAGCAAACGGAAGGGAAGGGCATCAATATTTACACGCATGGAGAAATGCTGCCCACGCATGCCTACCCGGACCTGAAGAAGTACTCCCATTTCTACGGACACTATGGCACTGCCTGGCAAAACCAGCGCAAGGAATTTGCGGAATTCCCGGGCGCCATACTCATGACCACAAACTGCATCCAGCGGCCCAAAGAGTCTTACATGGACAACATCTTCACCACAGGTCTGGTCGGGTGGCCCGGAGCGAAACACATAGCAGACAAGAATTTTGCACCTGTGATCGAGAAGGCGCTTGCAATGCCGGGCTTCGCTGAGGATACCAACGGAAAGAACGTCACCTGCGGATTCGGCAGGAATGCGGTCATGTCCGTGGCCGGGACGGTTATAGAAGCCGTAAAGAGCGGTGCCATCAAACACTTCTTCCTGGTGGCCGGCTGCGATGGCGCCAAACCCGGGAGAAACTACTACACCGAGTTCGTGGAAAAGGTCCCGAAGGACTGCGTAGTCCTGACGCTGGCTTGCGGCAAATTCCGCTTCTTCGACAAGGACCTGGGCGACATCGGCGGCATCCCGAGGCTTCTGGACGTGGGGCAATGTAATGACTCGTATTCCGCTATCCAGATCGCCGTGGCTCTTGCCAATGCCTTCAACGTCGGCGTGAATGAGCTGCCGCTTTCCATGGTGTTGTCCTGGTACGAACAGAAGGCTGTGGCAATCCTGTTGACGCTGTTGCACCTCGGTATCAAGGGAATTCGCCTCGGTCCCAGCCTGCCTGCGTTCATTACTCCCAACGTTTTGAACGTCCTGGTGCAGAATTTCGACATCAAACCGATTTCCACCCCGGATGAAGACCTCAAGGCCATCCTGGGATAAGCCCACGGGGGCGGCTGGCCCGTCCCCTCATGCTTCCGAGTAGGCACTGAGCAGGCGGAAGGAAAGGAGAGCGAACCATGAAATGCCCCGGACAAGACCCACGCTTCTGGAAATTCGACGCGATTTTCGATGCCGAATGTCCGAAATGCGGCAACAAAGTCGAGTTCTTCAAAGACGAAACCAGGCGGCGCTGCAAGAACTGCGGGCATCATGTGCTGAATCCCAAAATGGATTTCGGCTGCGCGGCGCACTGCAAGTTTGCCGAGCATTGCTTTGGAGACCTTCCGCCCGAACTCATCAAGCAGAAGGAAGACCTTTTCAAAGACAGGGTTGCTGTGGAAATGAAACTTTACTTCAAGCAGGATTTCAAAAGAATCGGTCATGCGGCCAAGGTGGCTCGGTACGCTGAAAAGATCGGCCAGGAAGAAAAGGGCGACCCTGCTGTAGTGCTCTCAGCGGCGTACCTGCACGATATAGGCATTAAGGAAGCGGAGCGAAAACAGCAGACCAATCAGGCCGCAGATCATGAAGAAGAAGGGCCGCCCATTGCAAGGCAGCTGCTCACCAAGCTCGATGCCAACAACGATTTGATCGAAGAGGTATGCGACATAGTGAGCCATCACCATCACCCGAGAGACCGAGAGACAACAAACTTCAGGATCGTTTACGACGCGGACATGATCGTTAACCTCGAAGACAGGCAGAAAAAGTTCCCTGTGGATCCCGAACATCTGGCTGAGCTGGTTGAAACGGGCTTCCTGACTGAAAGCGGGCGGGAACTTGCCCGCCGTGTGCTCCTGAACGGAGAAAACGGGATGGCTGCATAAGGACAACACGAGATCGCTCACAAAATGTCATTTCAGCAACCTTGGTAGGAGAAAACATTATGAAAACAAAACGCAACATAATCCAAATAGACGAAGAACTTTGTGACGGGTGCGGCAACTGCATCGTTTCCTGCGCAGAAGGCGCGTTGGAGATAGTGGACGGGAAGGCCAAACTCGTGGCGGAAAAATATTGCGACGGCTTGGGGGCATGCCTGGGCGAATGCCCTACGGGCGCACTAAAAGTCATCGAAAGAGACGCTGATGATTTCGATGAAGAAGCGGTAGAGCACCATCTCGAAGCTACGAAGAAAGCCGAGGCCCCCGCGGAGCCTGCCATGGCCTGCGGCTGCCCCTCGGCTCAGATCAGGACCTTCGACGCTCCTACCCCTTGCCAGCGAGCAAATGAACCTGTCGCTCAGACCTCGGCACAATCTGCCCTCAGGCACTGGCCCGTTCAGATAAGGCTTGTTCCGCCTAACGCGCCTTTCTTGAAGAACGCGGACTTGCTCGTTGCAGCCGATTGCACTCCGATCGCATATCCTGATTTTCATAGGGATTTCCTGGAAGGTAAAGTCGTGATGGTTGGCTGCCCCAAGTTCGACGATGCTCAGGGATACATCGAGAAATTCGCGGGCATTTTCACCCACGCCTCCATCAAGAGTGTGACGGTAGTCGCGATGGAAGTTCCCTGCTGTGGCGGCCTGCCGATGATAGTCAGGAGAGGAATGCAGCTGGCGGGAAAGAACATTCCTATGGAGCAAATCATCATCAGCACTCAAGGAGAAGTATTGCGAAAGGAAAAACTTGTAGCTTGACACCCGCGCCGGAAAACATCTAGACTCAACATATGATTGAAGAAAAGGTTTCCGGAAACTTTGCATCTTGTTTGTCGATTTTTTCCGACTGACATAATTGGTAGATCAACAGTTTGCAGATAACGAACCTTCCGCAGGATTGTCCAAGTAAAATGGATTTGGGGCGGTAATATGACCTGAACTCCCGTTCGCCATGTTGACGAAAACGGCGCGGGGGTTTCAATGTTTCGACGGCTCACTGGTAATTGTTGCATCCGGGGAGGGGTATCATGTCCATCGCAAGGTTGAAATGGGCGGCCATTCTGAGCTTCCTGTTCTCGCTGCTGATTCTTGTTTTGGGGGGAATACTGACGACGGACCAATTGCCTCCTTATCCGGGGAAAGTGGTCGGCCCTGACGGCAAGGTCCTGTTCACCAAGGCAGACATCATGGCGGGCCAGGATGTGTTTCAGTCGCATGGGCTTATGGACCACGGCATGGTGTGGGGCCACGGGTCTCAGCGAGGCCCCGAGTTCTCGGCCACCACGTTGCATATTGAGAGCGACATCGTGCGAAGCTCCTTGGGCCAACAGGATTACGGAAAGCCCTACGCGGACCTCGACGATCTTCAAAAGGAGATCCTTGGGGTCAAGGTGATCAGAGAAGTAAAAACCAATCGCTATGATCCCGCCACTGACACCCTGACCCTTACCGAGGCCCAAGTTACGGCATTGGACGCAGTTGTCCAGCACTGGGAAAAGGTTTTCAAAGACGGCGAGGTTAGATACGGCCTCCTTCCCAACACGATTGCCAATCCTGAAAATAGGCTTCAAATTGCGCGGTTTTTCTTCTGGACCGCGTGGGTGGCCTCGGCCAAGCGTCCGGGAACAGACTACAGCTACACGAACAACTGGCCCGCGGATAGGTCGGTCGGGAACGTCCCCACTGCCGAAACTTACATCTGGAGCCTTGGAGGCGTTCTGGCACTGCTTGTCGTGCTTGGAATTTTCATCTTCTTTGTGCATCACTACGGGATCTGGTATGGGGCCGCTAAAGGGGTCCCACTGGCTGAAAAGCTTATCGACATGCCTCTTACATCCAGCCAGTACAAGGCCGCGAAGTTTTTCCTCGTGGTCGTCCTTCTCTTTCTGATCCAGACCAACTTCGGCGGGCTTCTGGCCCATTACACGATTCATCCGGCCACCTTCTACGTTCAGTTTGTGGCAGACTACATCCCTTATAGTTGGGCCAAAACGTGGCACCTCCAACTGGCTATTTTTTGGATCATGACTACCTGGATTGCGTCGGCCATCTACATGGCCCCGATAATGGGAGGGATCGAACCAAAAGGGCAGGGCACGCTGGTTCAATTGTTGTTCATAGCGGTGCTGCTGGTCGCAGGCGGAAGTCTTCTCGGCGAAATCGCGGGGATCAAGGGGCTGTTGGGGGACTGGTGGTTCTGGTTCGGGCATCAGGGCTGGGAGTATCTCGAACTTGGCCGAGCCTGGCAAATCCTGCTCTTTATCGGGTTGATAGCGTGGCTAATAATCGTGTACCGGCCTATCGCTCACCACCTTAGACTCGGACACAAGGACGAATTTTCTGCCCTGATGATGTTTTATGTGGCCAGCGCTGTGTTGGTAGTGGTTTTCTTCGCGTTCGGGCTACTTTACGGGAAAGGCTCGCACTTTACGCTCGCGGATTACTGGCGCTGGTTTGTGGTTCACATATGGGTGGAGAGCATCTTCGAGTTTTTCGGCATAGCGGTGATTTCTCTGCTCCTTGTGGCCTTGGGGTTGGCTTCGGCCAAAGGCGCTTTGATGGTGGCCTATTTCACGGCAATAATTGTTTTTCTGAGTGGAATACTTGGGACCGCACATCACTTCTTCTGGTTTGGGCAACCATCCTTCTGGCTGGCCGTAGGATCGGTGTTTTCCTCGCTGGAGCCCATACCGCTGTTAGGACTTGTAGTGAGAGGCCTACTGGAATTTAAGTCCATTCAAAAAGAAGGTAAGGATTTCCCTTACAAATGGCCGCTCTATTTCCTGGTGGCCTCATCGTTCTGGAATTTCCTTGGCGCGGGCGTGTTCGGGTTCCTGATCAACCTTCCCATCGTGAACTACTACGAGCATGGGACTTATCTGACGATGAACCACGGCCACGGGGCCTTGTTCGGCGTTTACGGGATGTTGTCCATAGCGCTGCTTCTATTCTCCTGGCGGGGCCTGGTAGACAGGGCTTACTGGGACAACCGCATATTGAAGCTCTCTTTCTGGGGATTCAATGGCGGGTTGGGGATGCTTACCCTTGGCACGCTTTTTCCGGTTGGAGTCCTGCAGACCTGGACCAGCTACAAATATGGCTTGTGGGTGGCCCGTGACGCTTCATTCTTTGAAAGAGGCTTCGTGGTCGTGCTGGGCACACTGCGAATCATTCCCGATCTGACAATCATACTCCTGGGAGTGCTTCCGCTCTTCTATTTCCTGTTCAAAACCTATCCTCACCTGAAGGCTGTCGGGATAAAGGAAGGCGAGTCCGTTTGGGATAGATTGGGAGTGCAATTGTAACGGAACGAGAGACGCCTTCGCCGAAAACGGATTGGTTCACCACGTACGGGCGAGTCGGAGAGACTGTCTTAAAGCCCTGACGGGCGGAGGGGTCTCCTGTAGGGGCGCTTCGAGAAGCGCCCTGATTTCGGGCGGTTCACGAACCGCGCCGTACAACAGGTGACGCCGGTTGCATGGGAGCCTCTGCTTCCCAGGCTCTGCCTGGGAACCCATAACAGTTGGGGAAGCAGCGCTTCACGGAACGCGTTCCGAGGCAGAGCCTCGGAACGAGAATCCTAGCGTTGCGTGCCAGGATTTCTTGTCAGTCTTGACCTGTGAGACAACCTCGGTCGGCCGCCCCTACTACAAGAACTGGCGCGACCGCAAGACCTCTAACTTCTCTGCCCTGGCCCGCTGTTGGCACCCGCCAATCCAACACGGATGAAGTCGATGGCAACACGAGATTGGATTTTCACCGGTCGTGACAAAGGCCACTTCCGTTACTTCGATTGGGGTGGCGACGGTCCGCTCTTGCATATTGCGCACGCGACCGGACTCGGGGCTGGCGTGTATAGCACCTTGGCGGAGCGATTGGCGCGGCGTCTTCATGCGGTTGGTCTCGACTTCCGCGGGCACGGTCGCACCGAGGCTCCGGCCGATCCCCCGAAGTTGAACCGTTGGGCGGTGTTTTACGACGATCTGGAGGCGTTTCTCGAGCATCTCGGCGCTCCCGTAGTAGCTCTTGGCCATTCACTCGGAGGAACAGCCAGCTTGGTGGTAGCTGCGCGTCGGCCCGACCTGGTTACTGCGTTGATACTCATTGAACCGGGCATCATGCCGCCTTTCTGGAGGCCCTGGGTGTACCTGGTTCAGAAGTCCGGCTTGTCGCGCTACGTTCCGTTCGTCACGCGTGCATCGAAAAGGAAGAGCACGTGGCCTGATAAACAGGCCGCTCGGGAGGATCTTCGCGGCAAAGGCCCATTTCGGAAATGGGGCGACGAATTTCTTGATGCTTATGTCGAGGAGTGCATGGAGGAGACCGAGCAGGGATCGGTCAAGCTGTCATGCGATCCAGCATGGGAAGGGCGGTGCCTGGCCACCGCGCCTGTCGACATCTGGCGATTCGTGCCTCGTGTTCGAATGCCGACACTGCTTCTTTACGGCGCTCAATCGACCACATTTCTGCCCGCGGTGGTAAAGCGGTTTCGAGCGCAGGTCCCTCATGCTATCATTAAAGAGTTTGAGCAGACCGGGCATTTTGTTCCTATGGAACGTCCGGACCTTTCTGCCGATGCGATTCTCCAGTTCCTCCATGACAACAAAATCCTGAGCTGAAGCTTGTGGATTGCCAAGACAGAGATTACAATGCTTCGTTCACGCGCACTGAGAGCCGTGAACAAGTGGTGTCTCGTTGCCGCGAATCAGAGAATCCGTGTGGAGAGCGACTCCTAAGTACGCCGCTTCACAAGTTCGGTGTCGAATTCTGTTGAGTCCGATCAGGGTTGCCGTGACTCGCTATTAGTGGGGCCGGCCTCGTTGCCGTCCGTCTCCCTGGGAAGTACCGGATGATGCACCGGCTACTTCTTGGGTTAATATACAAAGGACGCCGGGCTCTACCAATTCTTTGGGATGCCTACTATTCTGATAAAGGTCAAGACCTCTGGTAACACCTGTAAGCCCTGACGAGGATTACAGACCTAGAGGCAATCATACGATGAAAGGTTACAGAACAAGCTTGGCAGGACATAGCCCACTAGTCCACAAAAGAAGGCATCGCGACCAAACGGCCCAAGGGGTCTATTCCGTCCCGATGCGTTCTAATTTCGTTTTCCCGGTTTAACCCATGAAACCTGTCTCACGGCAAGACAAGATTCGATTGGCTATTGCCGTTTTCCTGCTGGCAGCGATTCTCGCCGCCCTGGCGGCTCTGGCGGCTACCGAGTACTGGCAGCACCTCGAAGAAATGATTGCCAGCGCGTTTAAGAACAGGGGCGAAATGCGCGCGTACCTGAAGAGTTGGGGAGCGCGGGCGCCGCTGGCTTTCATAATGATTCAAGCTCTTCAAGTGATAGTGGCCCCCATCCCCGGCGAGCTGACCGGTGCTGTAGGGGGATTTCTTTTCGGGACAGGCTGGAACATCCTTTACTCATCAGTGGGTCTGACCCTGGGGTCGATCATCGCGTTTATGGCCTCTAGACTAATCGGCCTCCCATTGGTGAAGCTCGTGGTACGGCAGGAAACGTTGGAAAAGTTTCACTTCCTCACGAAGCCCCGCGGTGAAGTCGCAACCCTTATTCTCTTCATGATCCCAGGCTTTCCAAAGGACATTCTCTCGTATCTTCTGGGCTTGAGTCCGATGCGATTCTTGACCTTCGTATGGGTGTGTGCTCTGGGCCGGATTCCCGGGACTGCAATGCTGAGCCTTGGCGGCGCGGCCTTTTACAAGGAGAATTGGATAGTATTGAGCGCTGTTGCGCTCGTCTGCCTCATTGCTTTTATCGTGGTCTATCTAAAAAAGGAAAGGATTTGGAACTGGATACAGGAGCACAAACCCCATGCCGAAAACTAGCACCTATTCCGTATCTTCTGATTAAAGCAACCTTTCAAGGGCGGCTATGAGCATGGGCAGGTCTTCCTGGACAGTATCCCAGACAACGGACAAATCAATGTCGTCATACTGATGGATCATGACGTTTCTCATTGTAGTCATTTCATGCCAGGGAAGATGGGGATACCCGGCCTTGGCCTCATCTGAAATTCGGCGCGCTGCCTCACCGATAATTTCTATTCGTCGAATTATCGCGTCCTGACACTGGGTATCTGTAAGGAACTGCTCGCGGCTAATGCCCGACGCGTAGCTCAGCGCCAACTTGGCCGAATCCAGAATTTCGGCCAGGTGCTCTCTATCCCGAGACATGTATGATCTCTGCCGAAGACAAAATGGCTTCGCGGCGATGCGGGTTACGACTGGATTCCACGCCTCTTCGGCTAAGAAGATCGACCTTGCGGCCGAAGATGGCTTCCAGTTCATCTTTCATGTCAACCATATCGAAGAGAGTCCTTTTCGCATCCGGAGAGAATGTGACGAGCACGTCAATATCACTCTCAGGTCCAAAATCATCTGTGAGGACCGATCCGAACAAAGCGAATTCCACAACTTCCCAGCGGGCGCAGAATTCAGCGATCTTTTGTTCTGGCAAATCAATGTTCCTCATTTTCGACCTAGCTCCTGAATCACTACTTATGTGGGAAATCGACTATGCTCCGGACATCTGTGATGCCGTTCAAATTGGCGCTCTTCGCGAATTTGTCCTCTACCAGCCCCGCGATGTTCGCGGTCTCCAACAACTTGAATCGCACCATTTCGTCAGCGAGGAACTGTATTTCATCCTGCTTGGGAGTGAAACGGTCGTAAACAATTCTTCCCCGCGGTGTTGTCAGCACGTACTCAACGAAATCCGCGGGCTGATTCCAATACTTGGCTGCAATTTCCGCGGCCTCTTTTGGATGGGAGCTGGCCCAATAGCCTGCGCGTGCGGCCCCTTGGACCAATGACTCCACCATATCCGGATGCTTGTCGATGAGATCTTGCCGGACTATCATCAGATTACATATGAAGCCCTCCCAGACCTCCTCCACGAAATGAAGCACCTTGGCTTCACCAGCGTGGACAGCCTTTGCCGCAAAGGGTTCGCCCACGAAATAGGCATCAATGCCCCCTGTACCGAGAGCCGAGGCCATGTCGGGCGGGTTCATCTCAACAATGTTCAGATTGTTGCCAAACAACCCGAACTCTTGGGCCAGCCGGCGCGTTGCAACATTGTGGCCCGAGAACCTCATGGGGACTGCTATGGTCTTGCCGGCCAGGTCCGCGAAAGACTTCACCTCCAGGTCTTTCCGATACACGAGGGTGCTTTCGTGCCGGTTGCCGATATATACTATTCTGACCCCCGCTCCCTGCTGATGAAGGACTATGGCAAGCGGCGCTATGATGAACGCGGCCTCAATGTTGCCGTTGCGTATGGCTTCCCCCATTTCCGCAAACGAAGAAAACTTCAACGCTTCAAATCGCAGGCCGTTGCCGTCTCTGGATGCGTAATCCAGCAAGGGCGCTGCTAAGTTGGTGACGACAGGCATGTAACCCATTCGTATGACCTGCCTGTCGGTGTGCTCGAAGTTGTAGTGCCAGTGAAGCCAGGAGATCAGAACGAGCCAACTCAGCGCAATGAATAATATAAGCCAGAAGGCCGGCAGATGAACAAACCGGCTCATTCTAAAGCGCATGGTGGACTCCCAGTTCGGCATAAACCTCTTTTCTAATTCCTTCCAAATCCATATCGCAGGCAAAATCCCGAGGATGCGGAGATTCGATGTTCACATCCAGCTTAACTCTTGCGGGTCGATCGGTAAACACCACCACGCGATCTCCCATGGCCATGGCCTCGTCTATGTCATGGGTGATGAAGATTATCGTCTTCCGCAAGAACTCGTGCATGTTGATGACTTCCTCCCGCATCTTAAGACGGGTCAAGAAGTCCAGTCCTGCGAACGGTTCATCCATGAATAGAACCTCGGGATTTACCACCAGGGCTCGCGCCAGTTCGGCTCTGCGCTGCATACCGCCCGATAACTGGTGTGGATAGTGTTGCTCGAAGCCCGTAAGATTGACAACGTCCACATATTCCTTAATGCGTTCCGTCATCTTCTGTTTGTCTTTCATGTGGCGCAGACCCAGGGCCACGTTTTCCCACACGGTCATCCAGGGCAGGAGCGCGGTATGTTGGAACACGAAAATGTTATCGGAACTCGGACCCTGGACCTCTTTGCCGTCGATACAAACTTTCCCGGAGGTCGGAACGTCGAATCCGGCTATGATTCTTGCCAGGGTAGATTTTCCGCAGCCGGAGGGTCCCAGGATGCAGACCATCTCTCCGTTGCGTATTTCCAGGTCAATGTTATCCAGTACCAGTAGATGGTCTCCGCTGTGAAGATCCAGGTCGCCGTTTAGGACTCGCCGTGCGGATCGTCGCTCCGTAAACTGTTTGTACAGCCCTTTAATCAAGACATGTCCCATTCTACACCGAACCCCAGGAAACGAATTTGAGCCTATTCAGCTGCCTTATGACGCGGTCCAGGCAGATCCCGATGAGCCCGATGGCAATCATGGCGTCCATGACGTAATCCATGCGCAGGGCATTACGTGAATCTAGAATCAGGTATCCCAGGCCGGACTTGACGGCTATCATCTCGGCTGCAACAACCACCAGCCACGCGATCCCGAGGCTTATGCGCAGAGCCGGCAGCAGCCCCGGAAGTATCGCGGGAAAGATCACGCGGGAAACGGTCTCGGGCTTGGTGAACTTGAAATTCGCCGCGACCTGGAAATAAAGGGTATTTATCCGGTTGACCGCGTTGATCGTCGAAAGGAGCAGCGGAAAGAAGCTGGCGAGAAAAATAAGAAAGATGGCAGGCCGGTCCCCTATCCCGAACCACAGCATGGCCAAGGGGATCCACGCCAGCGGCGAAATCGGTCTGAGAAACTGAATTATGGAATTGAAGAGCGTCTGGCCGGTTTTCCACCAGCCAAGTATCATCCCCAGAGGTATTGCCAGAATCACGGCCAGATAAAATCCGACCGTCACTCTAAACAGGCTCGCCACGGAATGTTTCAACAGAGTCCCGGTAACTATCAATTCCCACATGCCCTTTGCTGCAGCCCGAGGGCTCGGGAACGCCGAGGGACTCCAAATCCCCAGATTCGCCAGGATTTCCCACAAGGCCCCAACGGCTAGAAAAGCCAGCAACGGCAAGAAGACACGCTTAAATGCGTTGTAGTTCATAGCCGGGTCTCAGCAGAATCCTACATTTACATGTGTGTGCAAATTGATATCGGCAATGCGCGTTTACCGAGAGGCCTCTGAGCGCCGGGTCTCGGTCTCCGCCGCTTCAAGCACGGACAGCTTCGCACAAAGTGTATCACAGTTCCAGGTGGTTAGCATAGACTTTTGGCTACATGTCCGCCGGCCATCAGTCTCCCGGGGGCGAATGCCGGCCCGAGAAATGACAGTTTCACATCCCCCGCGTACCTGGATGGCTTACCAAGAACACGATTTTTAACTTGACGTAGAGACTGAGTGTTGGTACGGAACCCATCGACCGAGCATGTGGTTTAGGCTCGAGCGCTTTGGCATGGGATTATTCGAAGCGTTAAGACCAAAACGGAGTCCGCACAATAGATAACTTCTCGAAACCACAGGAGAGTTAAATCATGAATAGAATTTTGGTCGCAGCAGTTTGCATCGTGTTGGCCGCCGCTCTATGTGCATCAGCCTCGGAGGGGCTCATAACTACTGCCGACCAGTTGGTCGTAGACCGTTCGACCCGGAGCAAGGTCGTCAACGATTACACGCTATTGACCCGCGATGCCATACAGCGCGCTTGGACCACACCTACGAACCTCACTGCGCCCGGCGCGCTCAAAGGCCGTGTAGGCATCAATTACACTGTCAGAAGAGACGGCTCCGTCGAGTCGGTCCAACTGGTACGCGGCTCGGGGAGCCCGGATATGGACCGGACGCTGGTAGAAGCCATTAAATCCGCAGGACCTTTCCCCGCCTTCCCCGATGACATTCAAGCCAACAAGCTCGTGATAATGGCAAATTTCATAGTGGCCGATGTTCCCACGCTCCCGGCTGTTACCGCGGACCATGAAGTTGCAACCAAACCTTCTGCCGAAGCAGCCCCGGATCAGGCTCAGAAGAAATACATCTGGGGCGTGCCTGCCGGAACAGCTAACAGGAAAGAGCCCGTACCGGAAAGTGCGGCGGTACAAAATCCTGCGCCTGCAAAGAAGTATCGCTGGGGTTTGGAACGGTAAGCTAATCCCGATGCGTTTTCAAGCAAGTAAGACGGGGAGAACCTTTTTGTAAAAAGGTTCCTCCCCGATCCCCTCTCCAAAAACTTCTATATACCGCCGGCATCCAGCCTTCCGTGGGCAGAAATCTTGGATGCCGGCGGTATCTGGACGTTCTTGAAGGGCGTCCGGGGGAAACTTCTTTCCTCAAAGAAGTCTCCCCCGTGCTTTACTTTTTGATAGCGTATTGGGATTAGATACTCCGGCGGCGAGAGAGGCATACTCGACCTCCCTGAGAATATGAGGACCAAGATACGGACTGAGGGATTCCACGGTAAGAAGTTCAATTCTATGCTGTAGGACCTCTTCCAAAAAGAAAGCCAATTCCATAAAATTATCAAATGCCTTTCGTCCCGGTTCGAATTCGACAAGCAGATCAATGTCACTGTCAGCACGCTGCTCTCCACGAACAACAGAGCCGAACAGCCCGATCCTTCTTACGCCAAGTTCGCTCAGATAAGTTCGATGCTCATCAAGTGAATTCAAAATGTCCTGCTTCGTCTTAATTGTAGTTTCCATCGCAATCCTACTTGGAAAAGAGGACCGTAGGATGCGGTGACCAACGGGAACCGCATCATTCGCGGTCTTTCTCGATCGATGCGGTTCGCTTCGCTCACCACATCCTACGCGCTGCTGGCCAAGCCAGCGGTAGCACCTAGATGGGTTGGACGACCAATATGAGTCAACCGGCGGAAGCCTGTTTGTGCTCGCGAATTGCCTTGAGGGTATCCCGTTCTGATTGCAGGGCGCGATAGAGATCCCACCGCAGCTGGACATTCATCCAGAAATCAGCTGACACCCCAAGGAATTTGGCCAGGCGCAAGGCCGTGCTGGGGGTTATGCCCCGGCGGCCATTAATGATCTCGTTGATGCGCTGATATGGGACGTGAATGGCTTCTGCGAGTTCACGCTGAGTAATTTCCATAGGAACCAGGAACTCCTGCAGGAGCATCTCGCCCGGATGCGTGGGAGAACGATCTGTTGGAATGCGAATCATCGTAATCCTCTTGATACAGCACTTAGTAGTAGCCGGCAATCTATGTTTGCAAAGATATCCTAGGGACAGTTCGGGATCGTAGGATGCCGTGACCAAAGGGAACCGCATCATTCGTGGGCCTTTCTCGACCGATGCGGTTCGCTTCGCTCACCTCATCCTACGCGCTACGCACTTGCATCATGATGGTGTCCGCACCACACATTCAGTCTGGTATTTCTCACCCACTCTATGGATTAGCAGCAAATTCGTGCTCTTATGGTCCTCGATCGGGACGCCCATTATGATGGCAACGGCCTCGTTCTTTTGGGCAATTTCCTTCTCGGTAAGGTAAGTGTCAATAATGTTTATGAGGCCCTCGATATCATCCGTGTATTCAGATACATGTGGAGCAACCCCTCTGCTGAGGGCCAGGAAATTGTTTAGGCCTACATCGAACGCGAACGCGTGAATTGCCGCGTTGGGTCTGAACTTGGCGGTGTCGAGTGCGGTTTGGCCCGACTGGGTTATTGCGACAATGGTTCTGAGGCCCAGGTCCTGAGCCGCGACCACAGCGGTGTGGCAGATGGCTTCGCCGATATCGTCCCCTCTCAAGCTTCGCTTCAACCATAGTTCTTGACCCTCGCTCTCCTCCGCGACTTCCGCTTCGACGGCTATGTCTCCCATCATTTTGACGGCCTCGACCGGGTGGAGCCCCACGGAAGTCTCCCCCGAGAGCATCAGAGCGTCGGTGCCGTCCCACACAGCGTTGGCGATGTCTGCGGCCTCGGCCCTGGTCGGCATCAGCCCTTTGGTCATGGACTCGAGCATCTGAGTGGCTGTTATTACCGGGATGCCGCGTGAGTTCGCTTCGCTGATGATCCGTTTCTGCAAAACAGGCACCCGTTTGATATCCACTTCCACACCGAGGTCTCCTCTGGCGACCATTGCCGCGTCGGACACGTCCAGTATCTCAGGCAGATGATCCAAGCAGGCTGCGCGCTCCAACTTGGAGATTATGGGCTTCACCGATCCCAGCTTGCTCATTTCTTCCCGAAGCGATGTCACGTCACCGGCCTCTGAAACGAATGACAGAGCGACTGCGTCGAATCCGGTTTGCATTCCGAACTGAAGATCTTCCAAATCCTTGGGCGTCAGACTCGGCATCGAAAGCGATGTCCCGGGAAAGTTCACCCCTTTGTGCGGAGTAAGCTCGCCTCCTTCGATGACGACGCAATTGACACCGTCAGCCGAGGTGCTCAGGACCTTGAGCCTTAGCTTTCCATCATCCATGAGCACCAAATCACCCGGCTGTAAGTCCTGTTCAAGGTATTCGTAAGCAACGGGAATGCGCGTAGCGTCACCTGTTATGCGCTGCGAAGTCAGGACCACTTCGTCATCTTTGGAAATCGACACGGAATCGTTCTCCAGCGCACCGACGCGGATCTTCGGGCCCTGCAAGTCTTGAATCAACGCGACGGTCCGGCCTAGCTTGTCGGACAAGGCCCGCGCTCTCTTGTACGCGATGAGGTGCTCCTGATGCGTTCCATGGGAAAAATTGAAACGGAACGCGTCTACCCCGGCGGTAATCAACCGGCCAATAACCTCTTCCGAGTCTGAAGCCGGCCCAAGGGTAGCGATAATTTTGGTTTTGCGCATTCGAGTGCCCCCGTTATGCCTTCGTTTGTATCTTTGGCTTGGGTATTATTATCCGGTATAGTGCCGGGGGTAAATAGCCGTTTCTCATGGCGTCAGGGTTAAGGTAGAGCGATGATCATCGACTTGAAAAGCCAGGTGGCCGAAACAGTTCGTGAAATACTACGGATAGCCTGCCGCACTCTCCAGGAGGAAGGGTCTCATTTGCCCACGGCCGTCTTGCACACCCTGGGCGGGATGATTCCCATCGTGTTGCCGTTCGAGGATGACGATCAGAAAAGGGCCCTGGTGGATCTAGTGAAAGAAAAGGCCCTTGAAAAGGGCGCTTATGCCGTTACAACCATAACTTGCGCACGCATAGTGGATTCACGGACCGGCAACGAGGAAGAGTCCCTCATATTAGCCACTTCCATCCAGCGGGGGAGGCCTTATGTGGTCGTTCAACCTTACTCGAGGGACGCTGATCGGCGGGTAATCGGATTCGGCGAGACCATCGAAGGTGAAAGGGCCGCGATGCCCGGCCAGATGATGATTTTCCCTGATTGGGAAGCTGAAACCTCGCACTAGCCGCCACTCGTACTGCCTCAGCGGGGACGGGCTGCAGGGGCGAGACATGGAGGCTGTTTCAAAACTGGGTAAAGAATCCCAATCCTGTCACGATCACGGTCGGTAGTTGCTTTTGTCGCCCCCACCCTGCTCCTCTCCCGCAGCGAGAGGGGGCTGCTGTAGCGCCGGCATCTTGCCGGTAGTACTCAACCCTCGCCCTTTGGGAGAGGGTCGGGGTGAGGGTCATTCGTCCCACGATTCCACCTGTCCCATGACCTTTGGGACGCCCTCCACGCCGCGCTCCTACTGTAGCCCAAGCCTTGTAGCCGGTCTGACTGTAAACCTGTATAACTTCGTCCCCCGCTGCGCCAAATAGCAATCCTTCAGCTTTTTCATCGAATCGTTGACCCCTAATAAAATTATGGTATAATTATATTAGAGGTGCCTACTTTAGTTAGTCGGCACGCAAGCTGCCCCGAGAACGGCTTGCCCTGTCAGAAAATATTACTCAAGGTCATTTATTTGCTGCCTGGACTGACGCCCTTAGGCCCGCAGAACATTTCAAATTAGCAGCGCCAAACAAACTTGTGTTCATTGCTTCGTAAAGATCTCCCCAATTCTTAACAACCGAAATATGAAGGAGGCGGCCCATGGCTGAAACTGCTTTTGATTTTATGAAAATCTGGACCCAGGGTGACCAGGACTCGGAATTCAAAATGAAAGCGGTGCTGCTCGACGGCCTGGATTCCGTTGTCCAGGCCCAGAGCGATGTCCTATCAAGGATCGAGGTCGATCGGCCCGTATCCGGGCCGGTGGTCCGGTGGATGGAAGAATGGGGTTACCCATCCACACTGACCGCCCAATTGATCGGGAATACCATGGCTTTCACCGGGCATCTTTTCGGGAAGATCGTCAACCGCGAGTCTGTTCGCAAAGTGATTCGAGAAGGAACCATTCTCGAACGGCCAACTGACGGATGCCAAGTGAAGGTTGCTTCTGTGGACGGGACAACGGCTTCAGTGGCCGCCTACGGCAATAGCCTTTTGACGGACAACCCGGAACCTGTGAGGTGGGACATCATTGCCGAGGTGTGGTCGGATTATCGAGATGCGTCGGACTCTCGATCGCTCGACAGGACCTTCCGTGAGGTTGGGACTCAGATATTCGCCGAAACATTTGAGATCCCCAAGACGAGAAAAAACACCAGATACCAAGTCGTGCCATATGAAGTTGAGCATCAGATTATCGCTCTAGTCAGCAAACTCAGGCGACAGCTTGCATATGCGGTTCTCAGATCGCGTCCTTTCCACGACGGATCGCAGTTCATCTGGGGAAATAAGACAGAGGAACCTACGATGTGCGGGCTCTGTACGTGGCCGATTGTCACTCAAAGCGAGTTCCCTAATCCGAATGTGTGGGTCAACAAGGGGGGACAAGCTCTTGCGAAGCCCGATCTGGACAACCTGGTACGTCAACTCTGGCTCGACGAGCATGCGGATTACAATAAAGGCGACTGGTGGATCGTCTGTCATCCGAGCACGCACCAGTTCATCCTCGACTTTGACATTTCCTACCGACAGATGAAAAAAGAGGATAAATCCATTGGATTCCAAGTAGATGAATTCCATTCCAAAGTTGGCAAGACCTTTCCTATCATGTCCGAACCCTTCATGCGGCCTGGAGTGCTGATCGTGGTCAATTTCGACGCGTTCAAGTACGGGTACTATGCCAATGACTTCCTGGAGCGCAGAGAGATTCCCACCCAAGGCCGATACCAGCGCTGGCTGATCTCCTTCCAAACCTACGGCGTCGTGGCCCGGAATCCCAGAGCAAACATCGGCATGATCTACGGCCTGCCAGCAGATTAGTTTCCCAATAATTCAAACAAACTGCCCATTCCGAAATTCGTTTTGAATCTCCACGTTTGTCGACTTCGCTTTACCCCTACCAAGTGGAATCTCATATTTCCGCTTTTGGTAATGAAAGGAGCGTATTATGATCGAAACTGACGAGCAGCGGCGCTGGTGGTTTGCCACTCACCCGGAATTTAGTTGGAGCCATAAAGGAGGAAAAGATAGCGGAGAAGGAGGAGAAAAGAGCGAGGACGACAAGGTCCTCCCGGAAGATGTTGACGCCTATGTAGACCACGCCCTCAAGCACGTCGACGGACCCGTGGCAGATCTGCTCAGGTCTGTTAAACGAAATTTCGGTACGGAAGGGACTTTTGAGGAAGACCCAGAATCAGAAGCCTTCGGATGGGACGTTGAGGCAGGCGGCAGGCTTGGGCCACGTGGAGGCGGAGGAAGACGCCGAAGGGAGGAAATAAGAGACAGGTTCCATATGACCCGCGGGCACCGTCAAGCGCTAGACATGATTGAAGCTGAATTGGGGCGTGCGGGGGCCAATCCTCGCGACTACCAATTCACTTTTTTTCGCAACCACTTTGTCGCTCAGCGCAACAGCACTTTCAATCCTGTTCAAAGAGACAGAGACGGTCGGACGAATATCGAGCGTATGGAACAGGGGCTAGCCCCGTACGGTAGAGACGGCAAGGCCGTTGTTCTTCACCACTTGAATCAGATGAGAGGGGGACCATTGATTGAACTCACCACCTCGGAGCACAATTCTATTCCAGTCCGTCGAGAACCTTCGCAAATAAACAGAAGTGAATCGGGCACGTTTAGAGAGAGCTATTGGCAGGCACGAGCGCAATCATTTAGAAACAAATAAGCCTGCGCTAATCAGTGAGGAAATGCTTACACCGTTTTAGAGAGAGGCGAATAAATGACATCAAGAAAAGAAATCATTGAAGAAGAGCTGGGGGTGAAAGTTCCAGAACAGTACGCTGTTTTCCTTGACAAATATGGTATCTTTTACGCTCCAGGCATTGAGATTTACGGAATCAGCGATACTCTTTTGGGTTATGATGGTCTTCCTTGCGTGATAGGGGCCACGCAGATTTACAGGAGAACAGAGGGCCTCCCTCATCGCTTTCTCGTCATCCAACACACAGGACTCGAGGATGAGATGATTTGCCTCGATACAGAGGATGAAAAGGTTTATTCACTCAGCCGTGCATACGGAAAAGATAAGGTTGCGGATTCCTTTGATGAATGGTTTCAAAAGGACATCATCGAGTATCTGAAAGAAAGGGATCAGAAGCTCAAACGTTCTAACAAAGAACCCGAACAGATTATTGACCTGGATTGGCTCCGGTTGAACCGGGACGATACTTAGGCATGAGCAGCCTGGATGCTCCAAGAGCGAGGTTGACGCCACCCGGCAAGATGTTCGGAGCGGCTAGGGCAGTTCTCGTGTTCGGATCGTGGAACCGGGTGTGGGACAAGCAAAGATAGCGCCTATTGGGTAGGGGGATTCTAAAGGTTCGACAGGATGGCCGAGTCGTCGGGGGCTTCTTCTCTTTGAGTGTATGGCCGGAAAGTGGAGAATCTGGCGTCAAATACTGCGGTGACCATTCCGATGGGGCCGTTGCGCTGCTTGCCGATGATGATTTCCGCTTCGCCCTTCTTCGGATTGTCTTCGCTCTTGTTGTAGACCTCGTCCCTGTATATGAAAATTATCACGTCCGCGTCCTGTTCGATCGCGCCCGATTCTCTCAAGTCAGCGAGTTGCGGCCTCTTATTTGGACGTTCCTCCACCTTACGGTTGAGCTGTGAGAGAGCTATGACAGGGACTTCCAGTTCTTTGGCTAAGGCCTTCAGAGACCGTGAGATTTCCGATATCTCCTGCTCTCGAAAATCCGACTTGGTGGCCCCTCTCATGAGTTGGAGGTAATCCACAATTATCAATCCCAGGTCATGTTCCTTCTTCAGGCGCCGCGCTTTTGCCCTGATCTCCAGGGTGTTGATCGCCGGCGAGTCGTCAATGAAAAGGGGGGAATCCGAAATATTTCCTACCGCAAGAGTAAGATGGCCCCAATCCTCCGAAGTCAGGAACCCGGTCCGGAGGCTTTTGAGATTGACCCCAGCCCTGGCACAGAGCACCCTTAGGGCAATCTGTTCCTTGCTCATTTCCAGCGAGAATACTCCCGTTGGGGTCCCCGCTTCTATTGCCGCGTGCATTGCTATGTTAAGGGCCAATGAGGTTTTGCCCATCGAGGGCCGGCCCGCGATGATTATCAGGTCCGAGGGCTGGAATCCGGCAGTAAGATTATCAAGGTCCTTAAATCCGGAAGATACGCCGGTAATGTTCTCTTTCCGGTCGTACAGGCGTTCAATGGTCTTGAAGCTTTCCGTCATCAAGGGACGGACATGAACAAAGCCCGACTGGATCCTGGCCTCACCGATCCTGAAGACGATCTGTTCCGCCTCATCCAGGAAGTGGTCAATTTCGGGTTGATCCTCATAGCATCGGGTGCTGATCTCCGTAGCCGCGGAGATCAGCTGCCTGAGAACGGCCTTTTCTTTCACTACCTTTGTGTAGTGCAGAATATTGGCCGCACTCGGGACAGCGTCGATCAGCTCCGTAAGAAATGCCGCGCCGCCCACCGCTTCGAGAAGGCCTGACTTCTTGAGCGTCGCGGTGAGGGTAATCCAGTCGACGGGTTCATTCTTGCCGAAGAGATCCAGAATGGCATTGAATACATGGCGATGCGCTTCGCGGTAGAAATCCTCGGCTGACAGCAATGCCGCGACTTTTGGCAACGCGTCGTTGTCAAGGAGCAACCCCCCCAGAATCGCGCGTTCGCCTTCCGGAAATTGCGGGGGTAGTCGTGTGGTACCGCTCGTTTCAGCCGGCATTCTGCGCTTGTTCCTCCGAGACCACGGTCACGGTCACGTCGGCAGTTACCTCAGGATGGAGGCGCACGGAGGCCTTGTATTCACCCAGCCTCTTAATCGGCTCGGACAATGTTATTCGTTTTCTATCGATCTCAAATCCCTTGGCTTCAAGCGCCGAGGCCACGTCGGAATTGGTGACCGATCCGAAAAGCCGCGCATCTTCTCCCCTGGACTTTCTAACAAACGTCAGGGTAACGGCCGACATGGTCTCGGCCTGCTGCTGCGCTGCGCCCTTGGCTTTTGCGATCTTCTTCTGCTTGGCTTCTATCAGGGTCCGATAAAAATTGAGGTTCTTTTGCGTGGCCGTGCATGCCAGCTTCCTGGGCAGCAAGAAGTTCCTCGCGTAGCCGTCCTTGACCTTTACCGTCTGTCCGACCGTTCCCAGTTCGTCGATATGTTCGAGAAGTATGACTTCCATGATTGTTTCTCCCAATAACGTTATCGTCGCGGCACGGTGAAGGGCAGCATTGCTATATTCCTGGCCCTCTTAATGGCCGTGGTCAGTTGTCGTTGATGCTTCGCGCAATTACCGGAAATCCTCCTGGGAATGATCTTGCCTCGCTCTGTTACAAAAGATCTGAGGATGTTGGGTTCCTTATAGTCCATCCTTATAGAGGGATCCGCGCAGAAACGGCAAACCTTGGTTCGTGGGAAAGGGCGACGCCTTGGAGGCTTGCTCATGGTTATTCCTCCTCTTTCTTGGCTTTAGGAGCGCCCTCTGACGACTCTCCACCTGCCGGTCCGGCACTTTTCGGTGCTTCTTCTGTTTGCGCGGCTTCAGCGGCTTTTGCGGGCTCTTCCGGTTCCTGGGCCGCGGGTTCGGCTATTTCAGCGACTTTCTCCGGCTCTCCCGCCTCCTGGGCCGCGGGTTCGGCTACTTCAGGGGCCTTTGCAGGCTCTTCCGGTTCCTGAGCTGCTGGTTCGGCCACTTCAGCCGCTGCCGGAGCTGGTTCCGGTGGGGCCAACTTGGCGGCTTCCGCTGCGGCTTTCTCCTCGGATGCTGCCTTAAAGGCTTCGAGGTCCACATCCTCATCCAGTTTAACGCTGAGGAATTTCATGACCTCGTCGGCGATTTTCAACTGCCTTTCCATTTCGGCAATCAACGCGGGAAGGCCCACAAAATCGAATAAGATGTACCGCCCCCTCTCTTTTTTCTTGACCAGATAGGCGAGCCTCTTGAAACCCCAGTCTTCGATCTTGATGATTTCCCCGCCGTTGGTCTTGATGAGGGTGCTGTATCGTTCGGTGAAATTCTTGATGTCGTCATCCGCGAGTTCGGGGTCGAGGATGATGACGGACTCGTAGCGTCGCATGGTTTCTCCTTTCGGCTTTCAAGCCCCTCAGGGGGGCAAGGAGTGAATGGTAATCTATCTTTTTAGCGCAATGCGCAAACTATTTCAAGCGGAAAAAATCGAAAGAGCGATCCGGCAAACGCCAGTGTTCGCAGGACAGGCCGTTTCCTCCGGGCTCTAAATCTCAACTCCGGTAACAGGCCCGGATCGGCTACCTCTTACGCATTTCCTTGCATCGGGGGCAATTCCAGACCTTTTCTCTTATAAAGAAGAACAAAATCCCCACGCCGATAAATATCGAGCCGACATAATAACCTGCGGGCAAAGCGAATGTTATGAACCAGGGAGGCTGATAAAAATTGGTCGCCAGCCCGTACAAAATCATTAGAAGCGCCCCGAGAACGACCAAAGACGCACCGGCCAAAGGCGAAAGAATCATCCGGGAGGACCGTGCCATCACGCCGCCGCAGCCGCTGCACAGTTTGACTTTGCCTTTTCTGAGGCGATCTTGAAACGTAGTAAACTCCTTGTCGGCAGGGCCACCGGCATAATACCCGATGTCTTCGGACGCGGTGTCCCTTGCTGAGAAAGGCCTTGCGTACCCCGGGCCGTTCTCGGCTTCGCGACGCCGGCCGTCTATCGCAGCGGCATCGGCTTCAAAAGGATCGATTTGCCCGCTGCGGTCCGCCTTTCCGGATTCGGTTTCCAGGCCTACGGGCCCTCTCGGCTTGAACGTATCGGTAAACTTCACGAACTCTTCCTCTGTGGAACCAGGAAACCTGGCGGATTCTCATTTGGTGGCGAGGCGTCGAAAAGATCTTCATTTTCTCCGCTGATACGCGGCGCAAAGAAAACCCAGCTCTGCCGGGGCGGAATCGTAGCAAAAATCCTCATAAAGTCAATGGCTAGGGAATGGATTTTTTTCGGAGGGAGCCTCCACCCGGTCCGAAGAGCGGGTGGAGGACAATCAGGCGCCGAAAGGCTTCGAGCGTCTATAATTTGATGTACGGATTACCGAACATGAGAATGAGCGCTATGACCAGAGCGTAAATGGTCAGAGACTCGATCATGGCCAGACCGATGATCATAGTGGTCAGGATTCGGCCACCGGCTTCCGGGTTCCTTGAGGTGCCTTCGCAAGCTCCACCAATAGCGGTTCCCATGCCGATGCCGCTTCCGATGGCGCCAAGGCCGATTGCGAGACCCGCTGCAAGAACGGTCCACTGAATGATGGGAGCCATCGCGGGGCTCATTTCGGCTGCAAAGGCCACGCTCGAGAGCAGGGTGATTCCCAGAATCGTAAGTCCGGCGATAAGATTTCTTCTCATAGACTAAATACCTCCATTTGATCTGTTATCAGTGAGCCTCTTCCAACGATCCCACGATGTACATCATGGTCAGCATGATGAAAACGAGGGTCTGTATGAAAGAAGTGAACACCTGCAAAAACATCATCGGCAACGGGACCAGATATGGGACCAAAAGGGTGAGAATAACTATTGCCAAATCTTCACCCATAATGTTCCCGAAGAGACGGAAGCTGAGTGAGAGTATTCGGCTGAAGTGGCCGATCAATTCGATGGGCAGCATCAGTGGAATAAGCCACGGCACCGGTCCGAGAAAGTGCTTCACGTAATGTGTGCCATGCGCCTTTATCCCTACGTAATGCGTCGTGACAAAGGCCACCAGAGCCAATGCCAGGGTCGTATTCAGATTGTTTGTGGATGACTGAAACCAGGGAATAATCCCTATCAAGTTGCATGAAAGGATGAAAAGGGCCAAGGAGGCTATCAGCGGGAAATAGGCTTTCCCGTGTTCCCCCATGGTCTGAACGACGATGTCTTCGAGGGTTGAAACCACCACCTCCCAAAAGTTCTGGGACCCCCTCGGGATCATCTCCAGCTTGTTCTTCACCAAAACGGCTGCGATCAACAGAATGGCCATAACCAGCCACGTGTTCATCACGTTGTTCAGATCACCGTGCGTAACACCCCATTTGTCCCAGAACGACTGCATGGAATGAAACGCGGGATTGGAAATTACATCGGTTAGTACTGGAGGATGGATATCCGCGGCCATGAATTAAACCTCCTCAGGTCTTCTGTTTACCAGATAGATCAAAACCAGCATGACAAAGAGTCCCGCCGGGACAACCGACAAGCCGGTAACCAAACCGACCGGGTCTACTTTCACGAACTTGATCACACCAAACAGACAGATCGCCAGAAGGATCAGTCTCATATAAAATCCCCCGAGCACCGAAGCCATAACGCGGCCCTTGTGGGGGAATTCGGCTCTTCTTAACCTGCGAGCAGCGGCCCACGCATTGAGCAGAACCAGGGCTCCTCCTATTGAAAAACCGAGAGAGAAGGCCTGTCCCGCAAAGATCAGACTACACACCAGCCCAAGGGTGTAAACGAACGCTGAAAGCTTAAACCAGACCCCTGGAACCTTGTCGAAGTCCATTACAACTCTCTGTCCTTCTCGCTGCGCAGTTGCTTTCGCACCTCGATCCAAACGTTTCGAGCCGCGGCGGCCACCCCGAGAAGGAAAAACATGATGCTCAGATAAGGAAAAGTGCCGAATTTTCCGTCAAGCCAGTACCCCAGCCCCGCGCCGATAAATATGGCAAAGACGATCGAGGCCCCCAGTTGAAGGGAGTCGCCTACCAATCGCCAGGTGCTGGTGACTTTCTTCACGAAGTTACACTGATTAGCAGAAATACGGACTGACTGTCAAGTCAGATGTTGGGCCGGCAGCGAAAATCGCTCCGCGATGGCTGCGGCCTGCAACCACTTCACCCGCACCATTTGAACACAGAACCACGGGAAATTCCAGCTTTCTTGGAGCAGGGGCGGTGACCATTGACCCACTCGGAGCAGATGAGTCGTGGGTAAGCATTCAGTATACGCGCGGGGAGGGTTGGGCCTGGGGAACAGCAAAGTGTAGATGTCTTGTTCAGGATTTCTAGCCAGAAGGTCCAGCGCTAGTTAGTCGTGGAGACAATTCTGTTGGCTTAAAGAGAACCCTACCATCCCATCCCGTCACCCCGGCGAAGGCCGGGGTCCAGGGGTCTCACGCGGGATCCGCGATGGGGAAACCTGGATTCCGGCCTTCGCCGGAATGACGGATGGTTTTGCCGTCCACAAATGAATGGTTACGAGGGCAAGCAAGCCTTTAGCCTTGTGGAAGTATTGGCCGATCTTGTGGGGCAGGCTTTCCAGCCTGCCATTATTAGAATTTCAGAGCAGGCAGGTTGGAAAGCCAGCCCCACAAACGCCTGACACCGCACCGAGGGATACGCGCCGCATCCTGCCTGGGCTGGTCGATCCTGCAAAGCCAGGAACCGTCACCCAAAGCGCGGTGTCAAAACAAAAAAGGATTAAGGCCCGTCCACGGTTTTTGGGCCGGTCCCTGGCCCAGTGTAGGACTTTAGACTTGACACCGCGTTTCAGCGATGCTTTAATGAGCAGTTCATTGCTCAGGAGGCATATTATGTACGCCATCGTCCAAACCGGCGGTAAGCAATACAAGGTCCAAGCGGGAGATCAGATCAAGGTCGAGAAGCTCAGCGCAGAACCGGGCGCTCAGATCAATCTGGATCAGGTCCTCGCAGTGGCTGAAGCCGACAGCATCACGCTGGGAAACCCCATGATCGGAGACGCCCTGGTAAAAGCCACGATCGTCCGCACCGCTCGGGACAGGAAGATCATCGTATTTAAGAAGAAGCGCCGACAGGGGTACAAGAAGAAACAGGGTCACCGCCAATGGTACACCCTGCTCAAAATAGACAGCATCGTACCGACGGCCGCTTCCGAGACGAAAGAGCCCACCCCCGCGGACGCGGAGTAACCAAGGACAGGAGGAAAGACCATGGCCCACAAGAAGGCAGGAGGAAGCTCCCGGAACGGACGAGACAGCCCGGGCCAGCGCCTCGGAGTCAAACGTTTTGCCGGGCAGATGGTCAGGGCCGGCAGCATCCTGGTCCGCCAGAAGGGAACCGCTATCCATCCCGGTGAAAACGTCGGGGTGGGGCGAGACTATACTCTGTTCGCAAAAATAGATGGGGTCGTGAAATACGAGCGCAAAGACCGCAACAGAAAGCGCGTGGTCATACTGCCCGTCTGACGCCCCCAAGATTGTGTAACCTAACCCGCAAAGGAATTTGATAGGCAACAGAGTTTTCTCGTGCCCCGGTCATAAAACTTCATATCTGATCCGTTTGGCAGTTTCCGCTGACAGCGGAAGCTGCCAAACGGGCATGATATAGAAGTTTTTGGAGAGGGGTGCGGGGAGGAACCTTTTTACAAAAAGGTTCTCCCCGCAATTTCCTCTGCTGCTCCGCTCGCACTTCACCTTCGCCAACCCCAGTAGAACTACATTGAAATTCGTAGATCAAGCCAGAATCAGAGTGATTTCCGGAAAAGGGGGCCGCGGTTGCCTCAGCTTTCGACGGGAGGCCTTTGTCCCCAAGGGAGGCCCTGACGGCGGCGACGGTGGTAAGGGTGGCGATGTGATTATTGAGGCGGACTCGTCTTTGAACACGCTTCTTGACTGCCAGTACCAGCAGTTGTATCGAGCCAAGAACGGCGGCCACGGCTCGGGGAGTAACCGCCAGGGCCGTTCAGCGGCCGATATTGTCATCAAGGTTCCTGCCGGCACCGTCGTGAAGGACGACGAAAGCGGTGAAGTCATAGCGGATTTGGACAGCCCGGACAGTAAGTTTGTCGTGGCGAAGGGGGGCGAAGGGGGCCGCGGCAACGCGCGTTTCGCCTCTTCACGAAACAGGGCCCCCAGACGTTTTGAAGAAGGCTGGCCCGGAGAAGAAAAGTGGCTGATGCTCGAACTGAAGCTCATTGCCGACGTCGGGCTTGTGGGGCTGCCCAACAGTGGCAAATCCACCCTGATTTCACGCGTGAGCAACGCGCGGCCCAAAATCGCAGACTATCCCTTCACGACCAAAGTCCCGGGTCTGGGTGTGGTACGCGTCGGCGACGACACGGATTTTGTGATGGCTGACATCCCAGGCCTTATAGAAGGCGCGCACAAAGGCGCGGGTATGGGAGACAGATTTCTGCGGCATGTGGAACGAACTCGCTTGCTTCTGCATCTCATTGATCCGTCCCCGCAGTTGTCACCCGGCCCGCAGGAACGGTTCTCCATGATTATGGGAGAGCTTGCCTCTTATTCTGAGGATCTGATAAGAACCCCCATGATCGCGGTGATCACGAAAATGGACCTGCCCGAGAATCGGGAACCCGCGGCCAAGCTGAAAAAGGCATTCCTGAAGCAGGGCATTCCGGTCCATGAGATTTCCGCTGTGACGGGCGAGGGAGTGAAAGAGCTTCTGAGTCACACCGCGCAACTCTTGAAGAAGATCCGTAAGAGCCAATGAGCGACACGTCGGTTAGACAAGAGATTCTGGCTTGCGTCAGGCGCGTAGTCCTGAAACTGGGCTCCAGTGTGGTTACAACGCCCGACGGGCTGGATGGCGAAACCATCGGCAGGATAGTTGATGAGGTATGCAATTATAAGAAGCTCGGCAAAGAGTTCATCATAGTGTCATCAGGGGCCGTGGCCGCGGGCGTTCGGCACATGGAGCTTAGAGCAGGCGCGAGAACGATTCCTCAAAAGCAGGCCGCCGCGTCCATAGGGCAGAGCCGCCTCATGGCTGAGTACGAGCATGCCTTTGGCCGCTACGGGATACGGGTGGGTCAGATGCTCCTGACAAAGGACGACCTCACCGACAGGAGAAGATACCTCAACGCGGCCAATACCTTGACCACCCTGCTTGGGTGGGGGGTCGTGCCGATCATCAACGAGAACGACACTGTTATGGTGGAAGAGATCAAGTTCGGTGACAACGACAACCTGTCAGCTCTGGTAGCCACCCTCGCCGACGCGGACCTGTTGCTCACGTTGAGCGACATTGAAGGATTCATGGACTGCGACCCGCGCAAGGACCCCAATGCCTGTATCATATCTTTGATTGAAGAGATCACCGACGAGATCAAGGGCATGGCCTCGGACGCGTCGTCAGGGCCTGGAAGGGGCGGAATGGCCTCGAAGCTGGAAGCCGCCGCCAAAGTCAGAATTTCCGGTATTCCCATGATCATAGCGGGCGGCAAGATTCCAGGCATAATCGCTCGCACCATGTCGGCCGAACTGTGTGGGACTCTCATCATGCCGGCCAAGGAGCGCATTTCGGCCAGGAAACACTGGATAAGGTACAACCTGAACCCTGAAGGGGAGATTGTCGTGGATGCGGGCGCTGCAAGAGTGATCCGTTCCCACGGAAAGAGCCTTCTTCCGATAGGTGTCATCCTGGTCCGAGGAAATTTTGACGACGGCGCGGCCGTAACGGTTGAGGATGACCAGGGAAACAAGATCGCTGTAGGACTAATGAATTATTCATCCGATGAAATGCGCAAAATAATGGGTCATCAGACCTCGGAGATTGATTGGATACTCGGTTACCGGCGAAATGACGAAGCCATCCACGCGGACAATCTGGTCGTCCTAGACCAGGAGCCACACGGAAGAATTGTTGAAACGTGAAGCATCCGCGATACGAGTTGCTTTGTGCAGAAGCGTATTTACAAAAGCATTTGGCCCCGCGGGTACGGCTCGGAGACTGTCTCAAGAGTCATAGAACTGGCGGCATCGTGTTGTGGGGACGGCAATTGTTCCTCCTGGGTGGCCCGGACGCCACGCGTCCGGGTCGCGAAGCGACAAGAGGTGTATTTTCTGCGCGTCGGTCCAGTAATGGCGTTAGGACGATCCCGTATACATGAGCAAGCACCTCCTGTTCCTTCGGAACCCGGAGGCAGTGGCCTCCGGGCCACCAGGCGGAATCGTTTACAGCAGTTGCCTATAGCAAGCCAAAATCATGTACGGTTGGTCGCGAGGAGGCCACTAGCGGCAACGTGATAATATTAGGCAATTTGTTTGTGGCGGGTGCCACTGCTGGCTTGCCCAGCAGTGTGCCTTGAGCCAGCAGTGGCACCCAAGAAGGCGTCCTCTTTCATCCAAGGCCCGATGAAAAGGGACGAGAAATTCTGACAGCCGGCACCATAGCCACTTCCCGCACCATCCGCGACGCCAAGCTCCCATAATCAGCCGTTTTTACACCTCGGGTCGGTCCTCGGCCCTTGACAATAATCGCACGATGAATAACTGAAAAACGACAGTGTAAGGGCCGGTTAAGATTGATGTTTTAGCGTGTTGACGCGCGCCTTGGCTTGCCCTTGGCACGGCGGACGAAATTCTGTTGAGCCTCTGTTCAATGCCGGTCGGGAAGGAATCCGGTCTCGTTTGAATATCCTTTCGAGCCCGGTCGGCGAGTTGGCCGAGTGCCGCAGCGATCTCGTAGAGCACGGTCTGGTCGCATCCAGACTGACAGAATCATTGGCAGGAGGGGATGAAAGATGTTTCGACTGAGGACAGGCAGAGATCCCCTTTGGGGTGAGTTTGATCGCCTTCAAAGAGGAATGGACGAATTGTTCGGCGCTTTGACCGGCACTCGACGACCTTGGCAGGAGCCGTTCTGGCGAGAGGCGCGCCTCTTTCCCCTGATCAATGTGAAAGAATCGGATGCTTCCTTCACCGTCACCGCGGAAATTCCGGGGATGAAGAGCGAGGATTTGGAGATCAAGGTGGAAGGGGACCTTCTCACACTCAAAGGTGAGAGAAAGCCTTATGAAATGAATGAAGGAGCCAGCTACCATCGCAGAGAACGTGCCACAGGGACCTTCCAGCGGAGTCTCACGCTTCCTACGAGGGTGAATCCTGACAACGTGACCGCGACATACAAGCACGGGGTGCTGACAATCACCTTGAACAAGGAGCCCGCGACTGCACCCAAACAGATCAAGATTGTCTCGGAATAACGCGGAGAAAGGAGGAAACGAGAATGGCCGATCAAGAAATCCAAGCTGCTCCAAAACAGGAACTGTCACCCGCGGCAGGAGAATTCACCCGCGAAGGAGTGTATTTCTCGCCTGCGGTAGATATTTTTGACAATGAAAGAGAACTGGTTGTCCTGGCAGACATGCCGGGGGTGAGCGTCGAAGACGTGGAAATAGATCTTCGGGACAACGTCCTTTCCATCATCGGCAAGATGAAGCCTGATGGCGAAAAAGGCGACTTCTTGCTCCGCGAATATCGCACGGGTAATTACTTCCGGACCTTCCGGATAACTGAGGTAGTGGACCAGTCCAGGATCACGGCAGCCATGGCGGACGGGGTGCTCAGGCTCGTTCTGCCAAAGGTCGAGAAGGCAGTTCCTCGAAAGATCCCTATTGCCGCGGAATGAATCTTCGCCTGTGGGGCCTATTTTTCAAGAGCGTTATAACGCCCGTCGTTCCCGCGAAGGCGGGAACCTTGTAGGCGCCGGGCTCCGTGCCGGTGCACTTTTTGGCCGGCAGGGACGCCGGCCCTACGATCCCTACCTCCGCAGGAATGACGGAATGGAGTGCCTGCCAATCGGACAAAAATTATGGCAACCGCTATATTCCTACCTAAATTGCCTCCTCAAATGCGAACCGGTATCGGTCTCTGTCCCTCGAACCGGCTGATTCGGTGGGACATCGCCCTTGACAGCCGTCCGCTGATGTAAGACATATTATTTGAGAACATTAAGGAGCGACTTATGGCTGTTCGACCCATCGTGGTCGTTCCGCACGAAGCGTTGACGCGAGCCGCGGAAGAAATCACGGACATAGACGATCGGATACGCAAACTCGCCCACGACATGGCGGAAACCATGTACAAGGCGCCCGGGCTGGGACTGGCGGCCAATCAGGTGGGAGAGTTGTGCCAATTGATTGTTATCGATGTGGAATACCCCTACGCCGAACCCAAGGACCGGAAAAAGAAACCCATCTGGCTGATTAATCCGGAGATTTGCCTCTGTGAAGGACAAGCCGTCAAACAAGAGGGGTGCCTGAGCGTTCCCGAATTCGAAGTCGACGTTAAGCGCTCCGAATCCGTTCAGGTTAAGGGGATAGGTCTGGACGGCAAGCCTATTCAGATCGAGGCTGAGGGGCTCTTGGCTCGCGTCCTTCAGCATGAAATAGACCATCTTCATGGCACTACGCTGCTCGATCATGCTTCCGCGCTCAAACGTAGTTTGTACCGACGACGTATCGGAAAATCGGCAAGGAGGAAGAATTGAATCTCAGGGTGGTCTTTATGGGATCTCCTGAGTTTGCCGTTCCCACTCTTGCTGCTCTTCATGCCAACTTTCAGGTTATCGGAGTATTCACTCAGCCGGACAAACCTAAAGGTCGGGGAAGGAAACCACTGCCGACGGCTGTGAAGATCGCGGCCCTCGAAATGGGGCTCCCGGTGTCGGAGCCCCAGGATGTGAGAAGTCCCGAAACCGTGGCTCTCCTGGCGGAATGGAAACCTGATGCGATAGTTGTTGCGGCATATGGAAAGATCCTGCCGGAACAAATATTGGATCTCCCGCCCATGGGATGCGTGAATCTTCACGCGTCGTTCTTGCCCCGTTATCGTGGGGCTTCACCCATTCCCGCAGCGATCCTTGCCGGAGACGAGTTTGCGGGAGTGTCCACAATGCTGATGAACAAGGGGATGGACACCGGTGACATCCTGCTGCAGAGGACAGTCCCGGTGGACAAGGAAGACACCGCGGGATCGCTTCACGACAAACTCCTGGAACCGGGAGCGGATTTGGTAGTCCAAACCTTGAAGAAAATGCACGAAGGAACGATCGAGCCACAGCCCCAGGATCATTCGCAGGCCTCCTACACCCGTCCGATGTCCAAGGAAGACGGCCGTTTGCAATGGCAGCAAGATGCCGAGCATCTGGATCGAGTGGTTAGGGCGATGAATCCCTGGCCTGGCGCTTTCTTCCTTTGCTCGGAGGAGCCTATTAGGGTCTGGAAAGCGGCCCCGAAACACGGCGCCGCTTCGCCGGGGTTTATCGCCGGCGTCCGGGAAGACGGTATCGCCGTGGGGACGGGCAAAGGATTGTTGATCCTTCGCGAAGTTCAAGCCCCGGGTAAAAAGCGCATCGCTGCATCGGACTTCGCGCGCGGGCGCAGACTGAAAGAGGGAGACAGGTTTGATTGAAAGGACGAATCAGAAGCAACTCAGCCCGTATTCGTCGCGAGGAGTGCAGACGTGCGGAGTATGGCTCTCGTCCAAGTTATTGACTGATTGGTGGCGCGTTCCCGGATCGCCCTTGGTAATCGTCCTGATTCGGCGGGCACGGCCCGCCCTACCATAGTACGGCGCCCTTCCCGTAGGGCGGGCTGTGCCCGCCGATTGCGGTCAGTGGCAGGAGCCTTAACCGGGCAGTGTTTTCGGACATTTTTTCCCGCTGTGGGTATAATGGGCGTAAGGCCCAATCCGAGAAAAAACATAACCTAACTAAGGATGGAGATTGCCGATGAATCAAGTCAAGACCGTTGTTCTGCTGACCGCTCTGATGTCGCTGCTTGTGGTCATTGGAGCAATTATCGGAGGCAAAAACGGGGCGACCATAGCTCTGGTAATTGCTCTGGTGATGAACTTCGGAAGCTACTGGTTCAGCGACAAGATTGTGCTGAAAATGTATAACGCGCAGGAGGTCACCGAGACCGAGGCGCCGGACCTTTTCAACCTCGTGCAGCGGCTAACCACACAAGCGGGCCTGCCTATGCCCAAGGTGTACATCATCCCCGATGAGTCTCCCAACGCGTTTGCCACCGGCCGGAATCCTTCTCATGCCGCGGTTGCCTGTACCACGGGTATCTTGAGGCTCTTGTCGTGGGAAGAACTCGCCGGCGTCATCGGCCACGAGCTTGGCCACGTCAAGAACAGGGACATCCTGATTCAAACGGTTGCGGCAACCATAGGCACTGCCATTACCTATCTAGCCCAGTTCGGATGGCTTTTTGGAGGCCGATCCGACGAGGAGGGCAGAGGCGGGGGATCCATAGTCGGTATGATCCTGATGATGATTCTCGCTCCTATGGCCGCGGCAGTGATTCAGATGGCCATCTCTCGATCCAGGGAATACATAGCGGATGAGACCGGCGCGCAGATTTGCGGCCATCCGATGTGGCTTGCCGGTGCCTTGGACAAGCTCAGACGCGGAGTCCAAGAGGTTCCCATGGATGCGAACCAGGCAACTGCTCACATGTTTATCGTAAATCCTCTCTTCGGAGGGGGCATTTCAAGCCTGTTCTCAACCCATCCGCCCATCGAGGAAAGGATCGCCAGACTGCAGCAGATGGCGGGATACTGAACCGCAGGTAAACGAGGCAAAAGAACGGTCCGCGATAAGCTCTTGGCGCATTTCGCGTAGACCTGCGGTCGGGGCGCGTCTACCCATTAGTGGCAAGACACTTTTACAGCGAGTGTCAAGAGTAGTGTCCGATTACGAAAAGTGCCTCTTGGAAATTGGTACGTCGCGGCCTCCGGAAACTGTCTCAAAACTGGCGATTTCATCATGCGGTCTGTAGGGGCGGTTCGTGAACCGCCCGAAATCAGGGCGCTTCTCGAAGCGCCCCTACCCTGGAATCCCTCGATTCCACGATTTTGAGACAGTTTCCCCGTGCCGGCACACTCGTCCCGCGAAGCGCGGGATTCAATCCCGCGTTCTACTCAGGACTTCTGAACCCCGGTGCCTGCCCCGGACTTTGATCCGGGGTTTGCCAGGGTGACGGAGCACCTCTCATTGCTGTCGGCCCTTCACCCTATCCTCTGGTGAAACCGACCTTATTTTTGGCAACGGTTATAGCAATGATCAACCCTTTAGACGGAATCAAGATCGCGACTGGAGCGCTGAGAGTCAACGTCATGCGCTCCCTTCTCACCATGCTCGGCATTGTCATTGGCGTTGGAGCAGTGATATTGATGGTGGCCGTCGGGGCCGGGGCCCGCGAACTGATCGGCGATCAGATCCGCTCAATAGGGAGCAACCTCATACTTGTAGTTCCGGGTGCGGCGATGCAGACGGGGGTTCGGCTGGGATCGGGTTCTGTGCACACGCTGCGAGCATCGGACGCAGAAGCCATTGCCAAGGAATGTCCGGCTGTGAACTTTGCAGCCCCGGTCTGGGGCGAGGTTACTCAGGCGGTTTACGGCAACAAAAACTGGAGGACCAGGATTACCGGAACAACCAGGGACTATTTCCCCGTCCGCGAGTGGACCGTCAGGTACGGCAGGATGTTCACACCGGAGGAAGAGCACAGGGCCGCCAAAGTAGCTGTCGTTGGCGGTACGGTCGTGGAGAATCTTATGGGAGACACTTATCCCTTGGGAAAAGTGATCCGAATTAAGAACGTTCCTTTTACCGTTATCGGGGTCCTGGAGAAGAAAGGCCAGTCTCCGCGGGGAGACGACCAGGACGATGCGGTCTTCGTTCCGTTAAAGACGTCACAATACAGACTTTTCGGAACACCCTTCCCGGACGAGATCAACGCTATTCTTGTGCAATCAAAGGAGGTCTCGCTCATTCCGGAGGCTGAAAAACAGATCAACGAGCTTCTAGCCAGGCGCCACAAAATTGCCCGCGGCCAGGAAAAAGACTTTACGGTGCGCAATCTGACGGAGATCCTTGCTACGGCTGAAAAAACGTTAAATATTATGACCACGCTTCTAGGCGCGATCGCGGCAATCTCGCTGGTAGTAGGCGGAATCGGAATAATGAACATAATGCTCGTTTCGGTCACCGAGCGCACCAGAGAGATCGGCATTCGAATGGCAGTCGGCGCGCGTTCCGCGGACATCCTTTCCCAGTTCTTGATCGAAGCCGTGGTGCTGTCGATGTTGGGCGGGATAATAGGGACCGCGCTTGGGACGGCCGGAGCGTACGCCTTTGCTAAGACAAGCGGCTGGCCGGCTCTGATAAGCCCGCTGGCCGTGGCCGTTGCATTGCTGTTCTCCGCCGCCGTAGGGGTGTTCTTCGGATTCTACCCGGCCTTTAAAGCCTCTCGGCTCCATCCTATTGAAGCGCTGAGGTATGAATAACAGACTCAGACCAATGCGCTTTCGTACAAGTGAAGATGGCGGGCATCCCGCGTCCCGCGGGACCGCCACCGCATTATGGTAGCGGCCAGAGCCTGCCCCGGACCGCGATCCGGGGTCCCTGCCGGCCATTGTTAATGTCACTTCTTTGAACGCGCATTGGCATCAGACGACCCGCGGCCGAACTGGTGTCCATCTATACTCCTCACCAGAAACCCCATGCTGATTTCTCGGCTCCAGGAGTTCTTGACTGTTTTGCTAAGAAAAAGCTTGCAGGGAAGTTACTGCATTGTTATCATGTTTCACAAGGCAGCTATGTTCGGTACTCGCGCGCTGCTTCGTCGGCACAAGCGGTAGAGGGGCACAGCGCTGTGCCTCAAATTGCCCGCCGGCGTGAGGTCCGTCCTATGTCCTACCACTCTTTCAAGATCGGGCATCTCAAAATGATTCGGAGCCTGCTTTAACCTGGAAGGCCGCGGCCGCCCATCGGCTCAGGTTAAAGCGCCGTCAATTCTCGGGCCGGCATTGTTGCGTGCCAACTCTCGCCGCGTCACCGGCCAATCCGCACAACGCACCTCCCCAATCGGCAAGAAATGGAGGATGCCATGCCAACTTTTCTCTCCATACACCAGGAGAACGATGTGGATAGGGTTACCCTTGAATCAAGGTGGACCGAGATTTCAAAGGACCGTCGAGCCCTCTGGCACATGACACTTTTCAACGTGGAACTGGGAAAGCGGTACTGTGAATGGGAAGCCCCAAACAGGGAAACCATAGAGCAAATTTTCCAGGAACTCGGTATTAAGTGGACCGAGATTCTGGAGGTAGGGGTAACCTTGTCCTCCCGATGGCGAGTTTGGGAGATTCGATCCGGAGGGATCTCGGCGGGAAGAGCATGAAATGAACACAAGTTGGCCGCGGCTGCCAGACGCGATCTGTCCGACGAGAGAGGAGAAGAAAATGCCTCACTTCATGTCGATTCATAATGAGCCTTCAGTCCCGGTAGAAAAAGTTGAATCGCGATGGATGAATCTGGCGCAAGAAAGCAGGGCAGTTTGGATCAAGACGTGGCATGTCCTGGATTTGACGAGACGTTTTTGCTGGTGGGATGCCCCGGATAAGAAGACGCTGGAAGAGATATTCCGGGACTCTGAAATTTCTTGGGAGGAAATTGTTCCGGTTCGTCTTACCATCCCCAGTGAATGGAGATGGCGCGAAGATTGATTGTCGTTCCCATAAAAACGCCTCGAAGGCAACCGGCAATCCCGCGTTCAGCGCGGGACGGCGCTACCGTCGTTTTCATAATTAGTTGTGGCGTTCGCCGCCATGGAAGTTGGTTGGATTTTAGAGATCATGGAACCGAAACTACATTGAAGCCCGCCCTTGCGATGACTGAATAAATGTCAAGACCTGGCGCCTCCTCTTTGATCAATCCAAGATCCGGTTGTGGCATCAGGGGCATCCGTGAGCTATGTTGACGGCGGACGGCACTGAGCAACCCCCGCTCAGATGCCATAATTGGAGCGATTGCTCAAGAATGATGTCTGCAATTCCGGTCCGCGTATGTCTGAAAATTATGAAGAAGTAGGATAAGACCTGTAGCGACCTCTATTTCCTTATGCGCGGGTTATTTTCGAAACGACACACGCAGAGTAAAGGGAACTTTCGATTCTGCCGCAGAGGTGATATAGAATCCTGGCGCGTGTCAATCATCTGCCGGGAGGAGGACCATCCGCAAGTCAAGGCCTCTCCTTGAACAGGACCCCATTGCACAAGGACTGTTCGACAAGGCGTTCGCTCCCGAAGGGTCGTCTGGCTTCGATACTCCTGTAGGAATGGTGCCGGGGGCGTCCCACAGGTGGTGGGCCTTCGAGGTCCGGGTTCCGTTCTTAGCCTCTTTCGGATGGTCGAGCTACTCGCTGCCTCTGCGCAGGCGAAGCCTCGAAACTTGGTTGACGCGGTAGTATATTAGTGGCAGGTGGCAATAACCAACATCTGTGCCGCCGGCAATAATGATAGTAAGGATCTTCAATGCTAAGAAACACCTTTTGTCACATTCCCGGAATCGGGCCAAAATCGGAACACGATCTGTGGAACCGGGGCATCCGCTCTTGGGATGACGTTGCCCAGGCGCGTTCCCTCGAGTCGGTCCCGAGCCGATATTATCTCTTGAGAAGTCGGGTTAGAGAATCCATCCAAAGTCTGAAAGAAGGCGACTGTCGTTACTTTGCCGAGGCGCTGCCGACGAGTCAACACTGGCGCCTGTTCGGCGACTTCCGTGATTCAGCGGTTTACCTGGACATTGAAACCAGCGGACTCGCGGGAGGGGGGAGCTGCATCACAACCATCGCCACATTCGACGGCAAATCGGTGATGTGGTACGTAAAAGGTCGGAATTTGGAGCAATTCAAGCAAGATATTCAGAAGTACAAACTGGTGGTCACTTACAACGGGTCTTGCTTCGACGTTCCGTTCATCGAGAGTTATTTGAAAATACGGATGAGACAACCGCAAATCGACTTGAGATTCCTGTTGAAAAGCCTCGGTTATACCGGTGGTTTGAAAGGTTGTGAGAAGAAGCTGGGGCTCGACAGAGATGAATTGGACGGCGTGGATGGTTACTGCGCAGTGCTCCTGTGGAACGACTTCGCGACAAGGGGAAACAAAAAGGCCCTGGAGACCCTATTGGCTTATAATGTGCTCGACGCAGTGAACCTGGAAACCCTCATGGTCACTGCTTACAACCTTAAACTCCGTGAGACCCCTTTTTACGAAACCCATCAACTGCCGCTGCCCGGCCCTGTTCGCAACCCCTTCGAGCCGGACAGGGAGACGGTGGATCGGATATTGGAAGTGCGCTACGCCTATTCGTGATATGAGTCGGCGCCAAAGAACAATTAGGAGCCCTGAAACCAATCTATCATGCTGAAACTTCCGCTCCCTGTGCCTGGAGATCCCGAAGGCGACCGCATACCCGGCGACGTGCCATTTGTGGTGGACGCTCACGTTCATCTCTTTCCGGACACGCTATTCGAAGCAATATGGTCGTGGTTCGACAATTTTGCCTGGCCTATCCGGTACCGGATGAAATCGCCCGAACTCATAGAGTTCCTGCTCTCACGCGGTGTCGGACACATTGTGGGGCTGCATTACGCTCACAAACCGGGCATTGCACGGAAGCTGAACGGGTACATGGCGAAGCTCTGCGATCGTTATCCCCAGTTGACCGGCTCCGCTACCGTGTTTCCAGGAGAGGAGGACGCCCGCGGCATATTGAAAGAGGCATTTGAGATGGGCCTCAAGGCGGTCAAGCTGCACGCGCATGTGCAGTTCTTCCGTATGGACAGCGAGGAAATGCGAGAGATTTACGAGGCCTGCTCTGATTCGGGCAAGCCACTGGTGATGCATGTGGGACGTGAACCCAAGAACCCGTACTTTCCATATCCGGTTGACCCCTATTCGATTTGCGCAGCGGACAAGCTGGAGAAAGTAATCAAGGATTACCCCCGGCTAAGGGTTTGCGTTCCGCATTTAGGCATGGATGAAGACGATGCTTACCGCAGGATGATCGAACAGTACGACAACCTGTGGCTGGACACAACAATGGTGCTGGCCGACTACTTCCCCCTAAGCAGCCCACCTTCGCTCGGCGATATGCGCGCGGACCGGATCATGTACGGAACTGATGTCCCGAACATACCTTACGCCTGGGACAGAGAAATCAAGAAACTGTGTCAAATGGGTCTTCCGACGGAGTCGCTGGATCTTATTCTGGCCAAGAATGCACGAAAATTCTTCTCGATATCTGGCTGAAGGAGCGTCTCAACAACCAACATGTTGACAGTATTGGGCCAAGGTGTAAGGCACGGCATTAATAAGCTTTATCGCGAAGCCTCACCCCGACAATTTCGACGACTCGGTCGGAATCATCGACTGTATAGATCACGCGATATTTTCCCACCCTTATTCTATAACCGTTTCCGGCACTAAGCTTTGTGCATCCGGAAGGCCTAGTATTGGACTCCAGTTCCAGTATGGCCTTTGATATTCGGGCATGAGTCTCGGATTCCAATGAATCCATTTCCTTTCGAGCCGACCTTTTGATTCGAACCTCGTAAAGTCCGGAGGCCGTCACTGGCTCCGCCCCGCAAGATACTCCCTGAAGGATTGGGAGGGCTCGTTGCTCCTCTCAATAATTAAGATGGAATCCAGGAGGTCTTCGAGCAGATCGGATTCCTTGGCCACTTCTCGCGCGACGCTTTTGAAAAGCGCGTCGTCTTCGATGGCTCGGAAGGCTTTCAGGGTCATCACGAGAATTTGGGCAAGATCTTCCCGGAATTGACGTTCCGTGCTCAGGCTCTCTAAGAGGGCATGGCGGTCCTCCTTCGACATCGCCCTAAAAGCCCCCAACAAATCCTCATGGGTGGTCGCGTCCAAAGTCATGGGCCTTCCTCTCTGTCGTGGCAGTTCACTTCTAGCATGCAATCAGAGCAGTCCTATTGAAAATCCTCTTCAAAAAGAGTATCTCAGGTTTGGCCTCCGGTCAACCACGCGAAGAAGCCAATCAATGGACCTTGCACTCATCTGAGGAAATCTACTGGCAGGTCCTATTGCCCTTTCGGGTAAAGAGCCTGCAAAATCATATGGTTCCATGCCGCCCCTTGTCCTCGAAAGAGCTTTAAGCTAAACAGAGGGGGATGAGTAAGGAAAAGAGCCAAGATCATCCGGAATCACCCGGAGAAGCAATAAAGCCGGACCAAAGCCTGGAGCAAGCGTCGGCGAGACAGGCCTCTTCACAGCGAAAGGGCTTGTTGAAAAGATTTGTCTTGCCTGTGGTAAAGGTTCCTCTTTACCTGGTGTTCGTTGCCGGGTCGGTCGTTCTGATTTTGTTGGGCATAGAATGGCTGGCTGAGCAGATGTTGCGCCGCACTTACCTGGGCGACGTATATGCCAAGAATTTCTCTATGGCACGCCGCGATTTCACGCGGCCTGTTTCTCATTACGACTACGATTTCGTCCCCGGCGTGTGCCTGGAGTACAATACGCTCAAAGGCAACCGCTACGAATACGCCAATAATGCAGGATTTCGCGAGCCAAGGGACCTTGCGGTAGAAAAGCCCGAGAATGAGTTCCGCATCTTTCTTGTGGGAGGATCGACAGCTTACGGGTTGGGAGCAACCGGGGAGGTTGCTCAGGCCATGGATTATTACGGGCTGGAATATCGTGAGACCATCTCCCACATGATGGAAATGATCCTCAACGCGACGACCCCAATCCCGGGAAAGACAATTCGAGTATACAACACAGCGGTATGGGGTTACGCGTATCAACATCATCTGATGCGCCATGTGACCAAGCTGCGCCGATATAGGCCGGACCTGGTGGTTTCTCTGGACGGGGCAAATGAAATCCCGCTGGTAAGCAAGCTTGACCCGGATTGGCAGTATTTCCGGGAAGGTCAGTTTGCCAATATCCTTCAGGCGATCTTCGCATACGATCAGCCGGGCTTGTCCTCCTACCTCACCCTGTGGCTGAAGAACAACACCTTCCTGATGACCTACCTCTGGTCCGGCAAGGATATTTTCCAGGAACTTAATACCGAAGTGCACCATCACAAAGGTGTAATGAATCAACAGGTAAAACCGAATTCACCCGAGAAGTCGGTCGAGGAGATGTCTCGGATTGCGGACCGCAACATCGGAGAAGTGGTGCGCGTTGTGGAAGACTATCACAGCGTGTTGGAAAACGACGGTGTACGGCACATATTCGCGTTGCAGCCCTGGTTTTATTTGAGCAAGAAGCCACTGGACGACAGAGAAAAAGCCTTGGCCTCCGTCAAAGGATACCGGCATTACTATGGCGTGCCCTCGGACAAGATGTATCAGTTAATTGTTGAAAAGATTAAACAAAGCGCCGCAAAAAAGCAGTACTTTGTCGCCGACTTCTCCGATTATTTTGACGATGTCTCCGAGTGGGTTTTCACTGATTGGTGCCACCTCACTGCCGGAGCGAATTACCTTGTCGCCAAGGAGTTGTCGAATCTTGTCAAACAGCATATCTTGGGCCGCAGCTTGAGCGACGGCGATCGAGTCGTAGAAAAAGATTCCCATTTCTGGGACCTGGCAGCGTCGGCAACGGTTGCCTATGCGCCTGCGGCAGATCTGCCGGACAATGGGCCAAAAAATATGTTTTCCGGTTATCCCGGAGAATTGCTATATTCCTCCCGGCCCTTGGCTCCCGAGGAGAAGCTTGAGGTGGTTCTGGACCTCGGCCGGACATTCCCTGTGAGTCGCGTGAGGCTTGTGTGGGCCGATGACACCTCGGTTCCGGAAGAATGGGCCGTGGAAGCCTCGACTGACGAGAAAAACTGGCAGCCCGTCGCAAGGGGTGATCGAAAGCAGACAGACAGGTTTTCGCGGTGGCCCGGCTTCGAATACTACGGCGCGGAGCCTGTTGAAGCCCGTTTCTTGCGGTACAGGCCGATGACTAAGGGTCAGAGAGTCATTAAACTAAGATCGTGGAGTGTCTTCCGGTAGGATTTAGATGAATATATTGGGAATTTCAGCTTATTATCATGACAGCGCCGCATGCCTGGTTCGGGACGGCAAGATCTTTGCCGCGGCCCAACAGGAGCGTTTCTCGAGAGTCAAGCACGACCACCGCTTCCCTCATGACGCGGTAGCCTACTGCTTGAAGGAAGCCGGAATCAAGGCCAATGATCTTGATTACGTCGTGTTCTACGACAAACCCTTTATAAAGTTCGAGAGAATCCTGGAAACGTACCTGTCTTATGCCCCTCGCGGTCTGGCCTCCTTCATTCTGGCCATGCCCCTGTGGCTCAAACAGAAGCTCCACCTTCCCAAACTCATCCGGAAAAGCCTGGATTACGAGGGCAAGATCCTCTTTCCCGAACACCACGAATCCCACGCCGCGAGCGCTTTCTTCCCTTCTCCGTACCAAAGGGCCGCGTTTCTTACCATGGACGGAGTCGGCGAATGGACCACCACGAGTTTCGGGGTAGGGGAGGGGAACAAAATCCGCATTGATTACGAGATCCAGTTTCCCCATTCGCTGGGGCTCTTGTATTCCGCGTTTACGTATTTCACCGGCTTCAAAGTGAATTCCGGAGAATACAAGGTTATGGGCCTTGCGCCATATGGTGAGCCGAAATACGTCGATGTCATACTCAAGGAGTTGATCGACATTAAGGAAGACGGTTCATTCAAGCTGAACATGGACTACTTCACGTACCCGTACGGCTTGACCATGACGGGACGGGCATTTGAAAAAACCTTCGACGGCCCGGCGAGAAAGCCGGAGAGCAAGCTGACTCAGCGCGAAATGGACCTGGCGAAGTCGATTCAGGTTGTTACCGAAGAGGTGATGATCCGCACCGCGCGGCACATACACAAGCTTACCGGTGAGAAACACCTGTGCCTCGCGGGTGGTGTCGCTCTGAATTGTGTGGGTAACGGCCGGATTCTCAGGGAGAGCCCGTTCGAGGACATATGGATTCAGCCTGCTGCCGGAGACGCAGGTGGCGCACTGGGAGCCGCCTTGTTCGTATGGCACCAGCTCCTGAACAATGGCAGAGTAGTGGACGATGTTCATGACCTTCAGATGGGCTCGTACCTGGGGCCGTCGTACTCTGAGGCCGAGATAAAGGAATTCCTCGATTCCAGAGGGTACCCGTACGAATACATCGCGGACGGAAACCTGCCAGGCGTTGTGGCGGACTTGATAGCGCAGGAAAAGGTCATCGGATGGTTGCAAGGCCGGATGGAGTTCGGCCCTCGAGCGCTCGGCGCCAGATCCATCATAGGCGATGCACGCAGCGCCAAGATGCAGTCCCAGATGAACCTCAAGATCAAGTATCGTGAGAGTTTCAGGCCTTTTGCGCCGTCGGTATTGATGGAAGAGGTCGACAAGTATTTCGAATTGGACCGGCCCTCACCGTATATGCTTTTGGTGGCATATGTGGACGAAAAGATCCGGCGCGAAATGAACGATGAAGAACAGAGACTGTGGGGCATCGATCAGCTTAACGTAGTGCGTTCCGACGTGCCCGCGATCACCCATGTGGACTATTCCGCGCGGATCCAGACGGTTCACAAGGAGACTAATCCTGTGTATCATGAGATGATCGAGGCGTTTAGGCAAAAGACAGGGTGTCCCGTGATCGTCAACACCTCTTTCAACGTGCGCGGGGAACCCATTGTCATGAGCCCTGAACACGCGTATCTTTGTTTCATGAGGACAGAGATGGATTATCTGGTGCTAGGGCCGTTTGTCCTGGACAAAACCAAGCAGCCCAAGCTAAAGGATGACACGGACTGGAGAAGCCAATACGAACTCGACTGAGACCGGCGGGATTCAATCGGCATGAATATAATTCAGGATATCAAAGAAGAAATACGAGCTGTCTCGGGAGAGCCGACCAGTAAAGACCTCAACCTGCTCGCGGGGCTCTTCCTTGTCATACCCACAGCAATAGGGTGCTACCTGGCGTTCTGGAAAGGGTCGTGGAACGGGTACGTCTGGATTGCCGCTGGTATTGCGTTGGCGGTTACCAGGCTGATTCCACCGCTGTTTAAGGCAATTTACCGACTCTGGTTGGGATTTTCAGTAGTCCTGGGGTATTTTATTTCCAGGATCATTTTGACCATAGTTTTCTTCATTGTTTTGATGCCGACCGGATTGATCATGCGAATAGTCGGCAAAGATCCCATGGAAAGAAAAATCGATCCCGCAGCTTCTTCGTACTGGAGACGCAAGGAGCCACAGGACGACACAAGCGTAGAACGATACGAAAAGCAGTTTTGACTACCGGCTGGACCGGGCAGGAGGAAAGATAGATGTCTCTTGTTGCAGAGTTTTGGGACTTCATGAAAGTGCGCAAGAAATTCTGGCTGGCCCCGATTCTCATAGTTCTGGTGGTTCTGTCCGCTTTCATAATTCTAGCGGCCAGTTCGCCGGTTGCAGCGCCTTTCATTTACACTCTGTTCTAGGAAGCGGTTTTGCACGCTGCTTGAATCAGGCAGGAGGGAAGGGTGCATGTCCCTTGTTGCGGAGTTTTGGGATTTCATGAAGGTGCGCAAGAAGTTCTGGTTGGCCCCGATTCTCATATTTATCGTGATTTTGTCGGCTTTCGCGATTTTGGTGGCCAACTCGCCCATTCTGACGCCTTTCATCTACCCATTCATGTAAGTTTGGCTGGCAAGCCCGCGGTGAGAACTCCGTGCGAAAGGAGTTCCCACCGCGTGTTTCTTTAGGAGCCGATGGCCGCGGGACTGCCCCACTTCTGTAAACGGAAAGGTTTTTTCTTGCCTATGACCAGTATTCCAGGAGCAACTCATGACTGAACCTCGCCACTCTGCGGAAACGCCTTCCTCGACGACGGAGTCCGCTGCGGCGCGGGTATCGCCTCCGTCCGAATCGAAAGGCATTAGTGGAAAAAAGAGCGGCTGGCAGCGCGGTCTGGTTCGGTTCGTCCTGGCGGCCCTTTATATATTGTTTCTGGCTGTTGTCGTATTGGCGCTCCTGGCCGCTATGGAATACTACGCGTATATGCAGGTCAAGGCCTCTCCTGTGGGACAGGCATACAAGAACAAAAGCCTGGAATTGGCTCGCCAGAGTTCGCAAGTTGTCGCTCCGCAATATGGTTACGAACCCACTCCCGGTTTTGTCGCGGTGCGTGACACCCACTTGGGGAACTCTTACGAGTACATAAACGACGAGAACTTCAAAGACTTTGAAAGCGTTCCGCTCGAGAAGCCGGACGATGAGTATCGGATCATCGTGACCGGCGGATCGGTGGTGTACGGCCGAGGACCTGTTCCGCCCGCAGACAGGGTGGCCGATTTTTACGAAGTTACGTTCAGATGGAACATCCCGCACCTGATCCAGGAAATCCTCAACGCGGACCCGCGTGTCCGTGAGAAGATCAGCGGCAAAAAGGTTAGAGCCATTAACGCTGGTGTGCCCGGATACGTGTATCAGAACAACCTGATGCGATATCTGGCAAAACTCCGGCTGTACCGGCCGGACCTCGTGGTGGCCCTGGACGGCGCAAATGAAGTCCATACAGTGGCCCGTCCCTTAAAGGATTGGAACTACTTCTCGGAAGGGCAATATTTCCAGGTAGTCACTGACGTGATGGATATGGGCAGCAAGGGGCTGACGAACTACCTGACGTTGTGGCTGAAGAGGAATACGTATTTTTTTACCTGGCTTGCTCTGCGCCGACAAGAGGGGCCCGGCACCCTGATGGAAGAAGTGGGGATTGCTGCACATCCGCAAGACGCCACTCCGGAAATGATCGAATACAGGAACAAAAACATTGCGCAAGTGGCGGATGTTGCAGCGATTTACCACAAAACGCTCGAGACTGACCGAGTGCCCCATGTGCTCGCGTTGCAGCCGATGTTCCGTAACTGCAAGAAGAAGCGCACCCCCATGGAGGACAGGATAGAAGCGGTCACGGGGATGCAGAAAGTAGGCTTCTATGACGCGGCCGACACGTACAACAAACTGGTGGAACAGGTAACCAAGAGATGCCGGGAAGAAAACTTCGAAGTCGCTGACCTTACCGGTATTTTTGATAGCACCAAAGGGTGGGTTTTCACGGACTGGTGTCATCTGACCAACGGCGCGAATTACGTGATAGCAAAAGAGTTGGCCAACCTCGTAAAGACACGCATAATGGGGCTGCCTCTCGAAGGGAGCGACATTCTTCATAATCCCCCGGATTCGTACCTGGAGGATTACTCCAAGGATGCGAAGGTCCTTGTCAACAACCGTCCAGCTGATGAAGGCTTGCATATCTTGAAGGGATACCCCGGGGCTAACATCCTTGAGGTGGCTCCCTCCGAGGGAGGCGGAGCGCGTGCGGTCGTCCTGGATCTAGGATCCGTGGTCCCGATTTCCAGGCTAAGGATAGTGTGGGCAGATGACCAGGCGGTGCCGGCCGAGTGGCGGTTGGAAATGTCCGAGGACGGTAAGGCGTGGAAGGATTGGATTAGCGTAAGTGCGACCCGGACGGATGGATACGACCAATGGCCGGGTTATGAACACTACTCCCGGCAGGAAATGCCGGCCCGATATGTGCGTTACGTTCCTTCAGGGGAAGCCGAAAAAAAGGCTATCCGTTTGCGGCAGCTCAGTCTCTTCCGATGAACTTGCCCTTGGGAAAAATTTTCCTGATTTGACAAAACAGTTTGTCTCCGCGAAGCAAATAAGGTATAAAAAGAAGTTTAATATTCCTTGAACGCGGATAGAGGCCTTCGCCGACGCGGAACATGGAGATCGAAACATGCCGAAGCTAAAAACATGCCGCGGCGCGGCAAAAAGATTTACCGTGCTGAAAAGCGGAAAGATCAAGAGAAAGAAGGCTTACCATAGCCACATTCTGACCAGCAAGTCCACCAAGCGGAAAAGAGGGCTCAGGCAAGGCGCTTTTATAGACGCCAGCGATTCGGTGAATGTCAAGAGGCTCTTGCCTTACGCGTAGATTGACACGGTACCGGTTCACCGGAACATTATCAGTGGTTCGGAACCACGACGGTGAAATCATAATTACGATGTGTGAAAAAACGGCCGGCCGAATCACCGGCAGTTTCTCTCTCGAAGGAGTCAGTGATGCCTAGAGCACGATGTGCCCCCGCCAGCAGAGCGAGGCGAAAGAAAATTCTCAAGGCTGCCAAGGGCTTCGTGGGCGGTCGTAGCAGAACCTTGAAGCAGGCCAAAGAGACCCTCGAACGAGCCCTATGCTATGCTTACCGCGACCGTCGAACAAGAAAGCGGGACTTTCGGCGCCTCTGGATAACCAGAATAAGCGCTGCTGCCAGAACAAACGGACTGCCGTACAACCGGTTGATAGAGGGACTCAAGAAGGCCCAAATCGCCCTGGACAGAAAGATCCTCGCAGATTTGGCCGTCTCAGATCCCGTGGCCTTTACCAGCATAACTCAGCAGGCCAGGGCAGCTCTGGAGGCTTAAAGATTGTCTGCCGGAAACGGGTCTTGAAGGCTTAGCCTGGAACGCCCGCCAGGTGAACTATCTTTCACGAAAAGACAGCGGTCTCCTCAGGCCGCTTTTTTATTGATGGGCGGGAGATTATGTTCCTGCAAGCGTTGCACTTGACTCCGCACCGACCTTCAACCGACAAGGCCTGTCCGAACCTTTGTGGGGACCGGCCCCCGGAAACTGTCTCAGAATTCATCGGTGCTGGGGAATCGTGCTACGCGGGGTGGCCCGGAGGCCACTGCCTCCGGGTTCCGAAGGAACAAGAGGGGCTGTTACGAGGACACTACCCTGTCCAAAGACTGTCGGCGCTACTCGCAGGCTGGAAATCACCTCCTGTCGCTTCGCGACCCGGACAAAATTTCCGGCAACCGGCGTCACGTGTAGTAGTAGGGGCGGTTCGTGAACCGCCCTCAATCAGGGCGCTTCTCGAAGCGCCCCTACAAGACCCCCTTACACAAGGAGTTTGAGACAGTCTCCTCGCGCTTGCCAAACAAGGATGGTTTTGAACCAAAGGGCGGACGCGGAGGGCAGCCCCGTACAATCCCCTGTTGCCGTTTCCACGGTTGTAGAGGCTAATACCAATGCGCTATCAAAGAGGTAATATCTGGATCTGGTCCCTATCAAAAATCCCCCCAACCTCCCTTTAGGAAAGGGGGGTAATGCCCCGACTTCCCCCCCTTTGTAAAGGGGGGAAAGGGGGGATTTTGACGGCCGACAATAATTCCGCTTCCATCCAGATCACTTTTTTGACCGCCAACTGGTATGACGCAATTTTCGATGCGTTTGGCATCGCGCTCCGCTTCGCGATTTAGACCTGAATGGCCACCATCTCATAGAGGCGACCTACACCATGAAAGATCATCTTGAAAAGCTCAGAGAAAAGAATTTGGACCTCATTAGTGGCATTAAGGACGAAAAGATCTTGGCTGAGGCCAAGGTCCGCGTGCTTGGCCGCAAAGGCGAGTTGACTTCGGTGCTCCGCGGGCTGAAAGACCTTGACCCGGAAGAGCGCTCCAAACTGGGCCAGTTGGCCAACCAGATCAAAGCCGAGCTGGAAGACCAATTCAGTCAGGCCGAGGAAGCCATTCGCCAAGAGGCCGAACGCCAAAAACTGGTGTCCGAGTTCATCGACGTGACTCTTCCGGGTCGGCGGTCCATTCTCGGGCGCAGCCATATCCTCCACAGAGTCACCGATGAGCTTATCGAGGTGTTCAGAGGGCTCGGTTTCCAGTTGGCGGAAGGTCCGGAAGTAGAGCTTGATTATTACAACTTCGAGGCCCTGAACATCCCCAAGGACCACCCGGCTAGGGACATGCAGGATACTTTCTACTTTTCGGACAATGTGGTGCTCAGAACGCACACTTCTCCAGTCCAAATCCGAACGATGGAGAAGCAAAAGCCGCCGGTTAGGGTAATTTGCCCGGGCAAAGTTTATCGCCGCGACGCGGACATCACTCATTCCCCGATGTTCATGCAAGTCGAGGGCCTGTGGGTGGACCGCGGGATCTCACTCGCGGACCTCAAGGGCGTCCTCACGGCTTTCGTGCACGAGTACTTCGGGGAGAAAGTGGCTCTGCGTTTTCGCCCCAGTTTCTTTCCATTCACGGAGCCTTCCGCGGAGGTGGACATACAGTGTGTGATCTGCGGGGGCAGCGGCTGTAGGACTTGTTCTTCCACCGGTTGGCTGGAAATCCTGGGTTCGGGAATGGTCGACCCCGAACTCTACCGGTTCGTGAACTACGATCCGGAGATATACACCGGTTTTGCCTTCGGCATGGGCGTCGAAAGGATTGCGATGCTCAAGTACGGGATACCGGACATCAGGACCTTCTATGAGAACGATATGAGATTTCTCAGTCAGCTATGAAATTGCCTGGAGACACTTTTTGCATGATGGACTGGACCCTTGGTTCCGCTTGACGTTACGGGATGTTAGGAACCTGTCATTGCGAGGGCGTAGCCCGAAGCAATCTCCACTGGTGGGACAGGCGTCTCGCCTGTCTGTTGGAATGAAGGGCAACCCCGCGCAGAACGCGGGGCCGTCCCACCGAAAATGAGATTGCTTTCCCGCGGAACGCGGGATTTCACTCCTCGCAATGACAATCCCTCGCGGCATCCTAGAGAAGAGGCTGGAAGCCATGTGTTCACGGCATTGGCAAAATCTGCGGAGCTAAGGTAACAATCCTTTGCATAAAAGTTTTCTCTGCTCATGCGATCAAACACTGATTTTTACACAGAGGGGTAAAAGGAAATGCTCGTCAGCTACAATTGGCTGAAAGAGTTCGTGGAAATCGATCAATCCGCGGAAGAGATAGCAGAACTGCTTACCATGGCCGGAATCGAGGTCGAAGCGGTCAACCATGTGGGCCGAGGCCTGGATAAGGTCGTAACGGCCAAGATAGAAGGAATTACACCGCATCCCGCGTCCGAAAAGATGAGCCTGGCGCGTATCAGCCTGGGAAGCCGCGAAATCGAAGTGGTCTGCGCCGCGCCCAATATTCGCGTGGGCCAGATAGTCCCTTACGCAGGTCCGGGGACGGTCCTTCCTTCGGGCCTTGAAATAGCCGAGCGCGAGATTAAAGGGATCTCTTCCCCGGGGATGCTCTGTTCTGAAAAGGAACTGGATTTGGGCGACGATGCCTCGGGCATCCTGGTGCTGGAAGAAGGCGTCAAGACGGGTGTTCCGTTGCCTGATGCGCTGCCCTTCATAGAAGACACGATGCTCGAGATTTCCGTTACTCCTAATCGAGGGGATTGTCTTTCCGTGCTCGGAATTGCCAGAGAAGTCGGCGCCCTGACAGATAGGCCGTGGAAGATCCCCGATTTTCCTCTGGAAGAAGGGCCTGTCAAAATCCAAGACCGAGCCAGCATAGAAGTTCCTGATTATGACCTCTGTCCGCGTTATGTGGCCCGTATGGTGGAAGGGGTAACTATCAAAGCGTCGCCCTTTGACATTCGCCTGCGCCTTTCCCGGTGCGGGATACGACCCATATCCAACGTTGTGGATGCCACTAACCTGATTTGCCTTGAATGCGGCCAGCCGTTGCACGCGTTTGACTACTCGTTCCTCCAGGATGCAAAAATCGTTGTACGAAGGTGCGACGCGGGAGAAACCTTTGTCACCCTCGACGGCGTGGAACGAAAGCTCCCGGAGAATGCGCTCATGATACGGGACGGGCGCAAGTCAGTGGCTCTGGCAGGTATAATGGGCGGGCTGAATTCTGAGATAAAAGACGACACATCTTCAGTCCTTGTTGAAAGTGCATGTTTCGAGAGATTTGGAATTCGGAGGACTGCTAAAGCCTTGGGCATGTCCACGGAGGCGTCATTCCGCATGGAGCGTGGCGTGGACCCCGAGGGAAGTCTATGGGCGGCTCACCGAGTGGCATATCTGATACATAGACTGGCCGGCGGGACGATCCTTGCCGGACACCTCGACGTATACCACGTTCCCATTGCGAGGCCGAAGGTTCTTCTCAGGGTCGATAAAGCGAATGAGCTGTTGGGCACAGACCTGTCGTCCAAGCAGATGTCCGGGTACCTTCAGCGTCTGGGCCTAAATGTGGAAGCGGAAGGAACGCCGAATCTCCAAGCGATACCACCTTCTTGGCGCTGGGACCTGGAAAGGGAAGTAGACCTGGCCGAAGAGGTTGCAAGGGTCCACGGGTTCCAGAATATACCGCTGAGCATGCCGTCGTACCAGTCAGCTCCGGACAGAACCGGGCAGCATCAAGAGCGAATTCGCCGGGCCGCCGAGCTGATGAACGCCTCGGGGTACACCGAGGTCGTCACAATGTCATTCGTGTCCAAAGAGGCTGCAAAAGAGTTTGCCACGAGGGACCCGGCAGGCGCGACATTGGATCTGATCAATCCGTTGTCGGAAGATTACGCGGTGATGAGGACGTCTCTGATCCCAGGGTTGCTCGCATCCATGAAAAGGAATGTAAATTTCAGGTGGGAAGACCTGAAGCTCTACGAACTTGGCAAGGTCTTCGCCTTAATTCCAGGCCAGGAGCTTCCCAGGGAAGATCTGGTTCTGGCTGGACTGGCTACGGGCGCACGTCATGCGGAGTTGTGGAACGTTTCCAGAGAGGATGAGCTGGACTTCTACGATGTAAAAGGCGCGTTGGAAAACCTCTGTGCTGGCCTCGGAGTGTCGGAACCGACATTTGTCCCTTCCAAGATTCCATTTCTCCATCCAGGAAAATCTGCCGACCTGGTGCTGTCTGGTGCGACCATCGGATTTGTGGGCGAGCTGGCCCCATCCAAGATGCGCGACCACGATTTGGCCCGAAAGGTACATATTTTTGAGATTCTCCTGGAGCCTCTGTTTATTCAAAGCCGCAAGGAAAGAGTTTTCAGTCCGCTTCCTCGCTACCCTTATATCGAAAGGGACTTATCAATTATCGTTGAAAGAAATTGTTCAGGGGATAACATTAAACACTTGATTTCACATCTTGGGCATGATATTATTGCCTCCGTGATCTTATTCGATTTGTATCAAGGAGAATCGATTCCGGAGGGGCGCCAAAGTATGGCCTTCCGGATACGATATCAGTCCGAGGATCGGACGCTGACCGACGAGGAAGTTCAAGAGGTGCACGACGGCATCGTGCAAGCCCTGATCAACGATCTGGGCGCAACGATGCGGGAATAATCCCGACGGGCTGCTGTTTAGAGTCGGGATCTTAACAGGCACATTTCCTTGCGGTAATGAAATTGTCCGGTCGGATGGATTCTCATGTGGAGGGGTGGTCGAGTTATGGCTATCGCAATTCCGGAGAAACAGTATTTCAAAATCGGTGAAGTAAGTGAAATCCTTGATGTGGAGCCGTACGTTCTGAGGTACTGGGAGTCAGAGTTCAAGATCCTAAAACCAACCCGGACCAGAGCCCGGCAGCGCCTTTATCACAAAAAGGACTTGGAACTCCTTATGGAGATCAAGCATCTCCTTTATGATGAAAAGTTTACCATCGCGGGTGCGAAGAAACGCCTGCAAGAGATGAAAAAACAGTCATCCGCGGAAAGGAAGGCCAAGAAACCGGCCAAGCCTGTCAGAGGCAAGGAAGAGGTTGGAGAGGTCGAATTCAAATCGAACAATTCTCCTCCGGTTTCGCAGTCCTCCGACTACAAGGACATACTGATAGAGATCAAGAAAGAGCTTAAAGAACTAAGGGCTATCCTGGAAGGGTAAACCAACGGGACGTTGCTTCCAGAAGTGCCGGCAACGTAGCAAAAGCGGACCTGACGCCCACTTGCTTCTTGCGGCAATCCGAGCCCTGTGACTCGAACGCCCACAGATTCCAACGCCGTTACGAAAGGATCGTGCAACCCGCGATCCTTTTTCTGCTTTTGAAGCTTCATGTCCTCTATCCATGTCCGCCAAATCAGCAAGCATTCAGTCTTTTGTGGGGTAGGCTTTCCAGCCTGCCATCTAATACCAGTTCGCTATTATTCTCGTAACATCAAGGATAGTAGCTGTCATTGCGAGGAGCGAAGCGACGAAGCAATCTCTCGCCACTGAGATTGCTTCGGGCTCGACGCCCTCGCAATGACAACTTTCGGCATTGTTATATTTTTTATGGCGAATCGGTATAAGACTGGCAGGTTCGGAAAGCCTGCCCCACCACTCTGCCGGCACACAGGAATGGCTGCCGCAATCGCGGGTTTTTGTTGCTCGAAAGGTGACAGTGGCTTATATTGGTTACACGGGGGCTGGAATTGCAGCTTGCCGCCCTCAAAGCAGCCTGTAAATAAAAATAAAGGAGTTCACAAATGCCTACTACACCACTGCATTGTCCTGGACTGCAGGCGCACAAGAACCTTTCATCATTCACATGCAAGTGTCCGAATTGCGGCAAGGAGAGGGAGATTTTTTCCGACGAATTTGACAGGCCGCATACTTGTTCGGGCTGTGATCAACCCATCGACTTCACTCAATGCGAGTTTGAAGCCGGATCCGGCCAATTGAAGTGATTGTCGGCTCTCAGAGTCTTTGCGCTGCGTGGCGTTCATAATTGAGGACTACGTGCGTGAAAAGGAGTTCGAGGTTGGCGCCGGTCTATTGACAGTGGCGCGCACCGTTATAGTAGGGGCCGGCGTCCCTGCCGGCCCTTGCAAATTACCGTGAAGACTCCCACCTTGACCAAGTACAGCGGAGAACTCTCTCACTGGAGAATGGACGGTTCTGTCTATTTAGTCACTTGGCGTTTAGCTGCTCCCAGTCTTTGCTCGAATTCGAGGAAAGATCGTTCGTAGCAAATGCGATTAAGCATTTCGCCTCAGAGCGCTATGATTTGTTGGCACATGTGGTGATGGATGGTCACGTGTATGTTCTAGTGATGCCTGTGGAACGATTCTCCCCGCAGGAAATCGTCCACAGTTGGAAATCATATACCGCCAACCGACTACAACGAGAATTCGGAAGAATCGGGGTAATTTGGCAGAGGGAATACTTCGATTGGATAATCCGAGGTGACCGTGAACTGGTGGAGAAGGCCAATTATATTCTGGACAACCCTTTCAGGAGTTGGCCCGAACTTAAGGAATACAAGTGGGTTGGATAAGGTTTGACGTTACGGGGTGATTCCGGAGTTGGGCCGGCAGGGACGCCGGCCCCCACCACAGGAAAAAGCGAGATGCTCGCAAGTTGAGGCGTATTGCAGTTTACCGCCGGATCAACAGCCGTCCGTGTCACTCCGTAGGCCGCGCTTTATCGACAATCCCCCCCGAATCAAGAATCTCCTCCACAATGCTGATGAAGGTTTCGCCTCTGTGGAACTCATTCCTGAACATCCCGAAGGAAGCGCAGCCAGGGGAGAGCAGCACTACATCGCCCTCGCGGGCATTACGGACCAGCTCTATCACCGCGCCCCGTAGATTGTCGAAGGACCCCACAATTTTTTCTTCACCGCCCGCTTCAACAATGCCCCGGTGAAGCGCAGGCGTTGCGTCGCCTTCCAGAAGCGCGATCTTTGCGGTTTTTGACGCTGCCGCGCGGGCAAATGGTGTCAGATCGAGTTTCTTGTCCGCTCCTCCCGCGATCAGAAGTATCCGCTTGCCGGTCAGCGCATCCAGTGCCGCGAGCCCGGCCACAGGTGTGGTGCTTGTTGCGTCGTTGATGAAACCGATCCCGTCCTTCTCGCCCAGCCGTTGCAGCCGATGTTCGACCCCGGGGAAAGCCTCCACCGCCGCGCGGATGATGCTGTCGGGCACACCCAGTTTTCGGGTCAACTGCGCGGCTGCTGCGATGTTTTCTAAATTGTGCCTGCCCGGAAGCGAAATCTTCCATTCCCGCGGAACGTCTCGTATGCTGAAGAATTCCTTATCCGCGGGCGCTTCCGCTGCCAGGTCGAGGGTTTCCTGCTGATCGCGGTTAAAGACGCAGAAGTCGGTCCCGCTCTGGTACAGGAAAATGGATTTCTTGTCTTCAATGTACTCCGCCATGCCGCTGTAGCGATTCAAGTGGTCCTGATAGACATTGGTGAATACCGACGCGCAGGGAGACAACCGCGCATCATGGAATCCCTGGAGCTGCCAGCTCGAAAGCTCCAGCACCACAATGTCGTCCTTTTGGACCTGCTCCAAAAGTGGCAGAGTGGCCTGTCCCATGATATTTCCAGCCAGAAAAACCCTGGGGAAGTGAGCGGAAAGTATTCTGTGGACAAGAGTGGTTGTAGTGGTCTTGCCGCGAGTTCCGGTGATGCCGATTACGGTTCCTTTGAAATGCTTGCAGAACAGGCTCTCATCCATTTCCACAGGCACCCGGTTTTCCTGGGCGATCTTCAGATATGCGGACGAACGTGGCACATCGGCATTGCGCAGAATCATGTCCGCATCGATGAAGTCGGCCGGATCGTGCTCGCCAAGCCGCAATTTGACCGGAAGCCCTTCCAGGGCCTTCACCGAACTAGCCAGCTCATCAGCGCTTTTGAGATCGGTTACGGTGACCCGAGCGCCGCACCGGATCAGGAAAAGCGTGTCGCCAAGCCCGCGACCTAATAGGCCCAGGCCCATCACGGTGATCCTTTTGCCTTCAAAAAGTGAGCGTGAATAAGACAATGATACTCCGAACCCCAGGGCGTTCCGTCCAAAAAACCCCGTGGCGGCGCGCCCTTACTGCTTCTCGGACCCCAGATACATGGAGGGGATCACACCGCACCGCGGACAAACCTCGATCACAGCATTGTTGTCAAAACCGCACAGCGGACACACGGTCGGCAGTTCATTGCTCCCGCCGCCGTCGGTGAGCTTCATGATCTCTCCGTCCAGTGAAATTACGAGGCTCGCCATGTTTCTTACGACAATATGGAGCATTTTGAGTTGAAGGAGTGGATCGAGTTCTTTGAAGAGCAGGGCATTTATCTGAAGCAGCTTGCAATCTTCTTGAGCGATCACGCCCGCGGATCTCTTCTGGCGGGCAAACGCGCCGATCTCGCCGAAGCAGGCTCCCGGCAGGAAGTCGGACAGTATGCGTGACCGCTTTACTACTTTCACGTTTCCTTCGAGCAGGACGAAGAAGTTGGAATCGCTTTCATTCTCCTTGATAATGTAGTCGCCTGCCTTGCAGGTAATGAATTCGCCGACCTTTACCAGTTCCTGTATTTCCTCATCGGAAAAAAGGGAGAACATCTCGAACTTCTTCAACCCGTGTACCAGCTCGTCATCCGGGGAAATCCCCTTGTGCCTGCCGGATCGAAGGTAATCAGCCAACGCCTCCGCCAACTCTTTTGCAGTCGAGAACCTTTTCGTGGGAGATTTTTCAAGGCAACGGCCGACAATGTCGTCTATTTCCGTCGTTATCTCACTGTTGATCTTTCCCGGCGGGGGAGGAATGTCCGTGCAGATCTTTGTCAGCGTCTCTTCCGCGGTAGCTCCTCTGAAGGGATTCTGTCTGGTGAGCAGTTCGAAAAGAACCACTCCCAGTTGATAAATATCTACGCGATGGTCTTGTTCGCGTCTGAGGATCTGTTCCGGAGCCATGAAACGCGACGAACCGACCAGAGAGGCAGGGCGATGCCCTTTGAGATGCTTGCGGAACCTCGCAATGCCGAAGTCCGTGATCTTGGGGACGCCCTGAGCGGAAATAATGATGTTTTCCGGCTTTATGTCCCGATGCACAACTGCTTTTGAATGCGCGTATTCGAGGGCGAGCGCCAATTCATAGGCAATCTCAAGGGATTTCTTGATGCTGAGCGAGGCTTCCCGTTGATGTTCCAACAGAGTCTTACCAAAGACAAATTCCATGACCATGTAAAGGAGGTGGCTCTTCTTGCCCACGTCGTACATGACCACAATGTTGGGATGAAGCAAGGCGCCCGCGGTCTGGGTCTCCAAAAAGAAGTCACGCATGATCTTCTCTTTCGCTACCTCCACACCGGGCAGGGCTTCGAGTGAAAAGATCTTGATGGCTACCGGCCGGCGGATGATCCTGTCCGTTGCGAGGTAAACCTTGCCCATTCCGCCTTCGCCGATTCGCCGAATGATGTCGTAACGCCGGATTCTGCTGAATTTGAGAAAGTCGGTGTCGTTGTCCATTTAACGGAAGTCGCTGTCTTTTGGAAGGGAGATGCTGCAAGGCTCTCTAATGAGCCATGTTTCCCATATAAATACTCAAATTTCCGACAAAATCAATGGGCCGTTATCCGTGATGGCGATGGAGTGCTCAAAATGGGCTGAAAGCTTACCGTCCGCGGTGACTGCCGTCCACTCGTCGTCGAGCAATTTGATACGCCATGTGCCCTCATTCACCATCGGCTCGAGCGCCAGTGCCATCCCCACCTGAAGTCTCGGGTTCCAGCCCGATCCCTTATAGTTAGGAATCTGAGGCGGTTCGTGCATGTTTCGGCCTATGCCGTGTCCCACAAAATCCCTGACAACGGAAAAACCGTGCTCTTCCACATGGGCCTGGACTGCGGCCGAAATATCGTAAAGCCGGTTTCCGGCAACCGCCTGCTTGATGCCCTTGTAAAGCGATTGCTCCGTGGCTTTCAGGAGTTCCTGGGCGTTCGGGGTGACTTCATCCACTGGATAGGTTCGTGCCGCATCTCCTACAAAGCCTTTGTGAACAACACCAACGTCCACGCCGACGATATCTCCTGCTTTCAATACGCGAGGACCGGGTATGCCGTGCACCACCTCTTCATTTACCGACGCGCAGATGGCAGCCGGGTAGGGCTTCTGGTTTCGCATACGGTAACCCTTGAACGCGGCTTTAGCACCGCGGCTGTTTATCATCTTCTGGGCAAGGGCATCAAGTTCCGCGGTGGTCACCCCCGGGGCTATCATTTGCCCTATGGCTTCCAGTATCTCAGCTACGATTCGATTGGCTTCCCGCAATATTTCAATTTCACGAGATGTCTTCAGCACGATCATTCCAGGTTTCACGCCGATCAACCGCCTTCCCGTTTCTTTCGGATTCGGTGCCGCAAAAGTTTACCATACCAGAATTGTCGCCTTTTTTCCTCGATCATTTTTCGATGAGAATGATCCTTCAGCGTTTCAAAGGTTGGATTGTCTTTGTGGGACGGGCTTTCCAGCCCGGCAGGCTGGAAAGCCTGCCCCAAAGACCAGTTACATCACCGCGAGTGATGGCCAACCCGTTCGTGACTGCATGCTTACGGAAGATTCATGAATGACACACAACCTTATCAGCTTGCCAGATCTCTCAAAATCGCTAAATTTATGGGGTCCATGTCCTGTCCGTCGAGCAGCTTGGGTGTCTCCAGCAGCTTGGGAACATCGCGTAACAGCGGGTCGTTCATTATCCTTCGAAAGCATTCCAGTCCGAGCATTCCCTTGCCTATGTGTTCATGGCGGTCTACTCGTCGCCCCAGTTCCTTTTTGCAGTCGTTCAGGTGCATAACCTTCAGCTTGTTCAGGCCGATCATGCTGTCAAATTTTTCCACGAACTTTTCATAACCGGAGGAATCCCTCAGGTCGTATCCTGCCGCGAACGCGTGGCATGTGTCCAGGCAGGTTGCCATGCGTTCAGGGTCCACAGTGTTTTCTAGAATTCGTTTCAAGTGTTCAATGGAATACCCGACCACCGTGCCCTGTCCGGCCGTGTTTTCGACCGCAATCCTGACCTGAAAACCCCTGGTTTTGCGCAACAAGAAATTGAATGATTCCGCCATCAATTTGAGGCCCCTGTCCTCGCCCGCTCCCGTGTGTGCGCCCGGATGCATCACCAAATATGGAATTCCCAGCGCCTCCGCTCGTTCCATTTCTTGCAGGAACGCTGCTCGGGACTTGGCAAGCAAATCCTTGTTTGGCGAAGCGAGATTGATCAGGTAAGCATCGTGGGCAACGACGTACATTCCCGTTCGGAGCCGCTCGGCCCTGAACTCCCCTACTTCCTCCTCATTGAGAGCACGCGCGTTCCATTGCGATGCGTTCTTTGTGAAAATCTGAATCGCGGTGCAGCCCAGGGCCTCTCCTCTCGTGACGGCTTTGGACACGCCACCCGCGATGGACATATGCGCTCCCAGGAGAAGGCCCTTCCAGCGCTTGGGCCTCGCACCACCGGGTTTTTGCGAAGTTCCCCTTTTCTTTTTGGACAAGGCCATACTCACCTCGCCAACTTCCTGTTATCCGGTTTCACTTCCATTAACATAATAATAATGGATACAGGCGAGAAGCGCCCAATCTGCCCGGCATCAGGGATTTATCTTCGCGTTCTTGATTATATAGCGGTTCTCGAAAATACTCGCGAAAAGGACGCGACTTCTTAATCGGGACGTGGTTTTCTTTGGGCATGTCTCGTCAACGAAACTTGCCAAATCGAGAGAACTGCATGCTGGAGAAGGTGTAGTCCGCCGCCAGAGCTGCCCCGATCCAGCGGACGAACCTTCGCCTCCAGGTCATATCAAAGTATCACAGCGGAAGGGATCACAACCTAACGAAAGTAGGGATGGAAGGTTGTGGCATTGACGTTCATCTAGTTTCTTAAAGTTTGACCTATTTTCCCTCCCGATGGGCACAATTTGGGCACAAGAAAAAAAGAGGAAGCAGGGCGCTGCTTCCTCTTTTTGTGGTCATTCGGCGCGTTTTCCATAAACAGGCTCGCAGGCGGAGAATTTCCGCCGTCTCCCCACAATTTGCTTGACTGCGAAGATGTCCACCCTTAAGAATCTGACAAAGCCAATGAAATGGCGGGGGCTCACGGGAAACTGAAAGAGGAACTCACGATATTTAAGAGACTCATAGCTATGGCTAATTGACGTGATGTATGCTCCTTCAGCGCGATGGAAACAAGATGAGCAAGCAACACATAATTAATGAAATTAAGCGAACTGCCCAAGAGAACGATGGAGTCCCGCTAGGACAAAGAAGGTTTTTTACAGAAACAGGAATCCGTAATTCGGATTGGGATGGGGAAGTCCTGGGCTAGATGGGGAGACGCCCTTATCGAAGCTGGATATCAACCCAATCCATGGACGGGTGCTTATGACGACACCTGCCTTGCTGAGAAACTGATCCTCTTAATCCGGGAGCTCGGTAGGTATCCTGTGGAGAGAGAAATTCAATTAAGAGCACGACAGGACAAAAAGTTTCCAAGTATGGGAGCATTTCGCCGCCGGGGAACGAAAGCGGAACTCGCCAGAATGATACTTGAATACTGTGAAGGCAAAGCGGGTTTCGATGATATCATTGAAATTTGCCGGTCTATTCCAGTCTCGAATCAGCTTGAACCCAGCCCTTCCGCAGAAGAACCAAGTCGAGGTATTGTGTATCTTATGAAGTCTGGACGGTATTACAAGGTTGGCAGAACTGAAGCTCTTGGACGAAGGGAATATGAATTGGCGATTCAGCTTCCCGAAAAAATTGCAACAGTACACGTGATAAAGACCGATGATCCGCTCGGTATTGAAGCGTACTGGCATAAGCGTTTCCAGGACAAAAGAAAGAGAGGTGAATGGTTTGACCTCACCGCAGAAGATGTTAAGGCGTTCAAGAGACGTAAGTTTATGTAATATTCTTGGAAGACTTCTCAAGTGAAAAGTGCACTGCTTCACGAGCCGCATCTAGCATATGCCGCAGCCGAATTTGATCATCCTCTAGCATACTGAACCTCGGCCTCAGCCATTACCTTGTCCCTGAAATAACGGCTCAGCTCATGAGGGGTCCGAATATCCACCTTGCATCCACCAAGAGCTTCTGAGAGTTCCTGCTCCATATCAGCAAGCTCAAAATAACCGGGAGTCTGCCCTTCCTCGAACTCTACAATGAAATCTATGTCGCTTTCTGGTCCGAAGTCCTCGCGGAGATATGACCCGAAGACGGATAGCCTCTTAATATGGTGCTTTCGGCAGAAATCTTTAATCAAGTCGCGAGGAATGGCAGGACGCGCTTGGTTCATGGAATCCCTCCTGCGCTCTTCAGGTCAGCGGAGCGTTGTGTTCCGGGAAAATGTCTTTTTCCGAGACGGAAGGCAATGAGGAAAGCCTGAGTCAAGTCAGCAAGGGGCCGGATTGGCAAGTGATGGCGGACAAGAACAAAGGGGCCTTCGGCAACAAAAGACTGATCAGCAGTCGGTTCCTCCAAACTCGGAAACTTCACGGGCTTCGTTTGAAGTGCTCGGCACAAAGCGAACCTCTATCTTCTGGTTGAGGACAGACGCTATCCTGACCAGCATCGTCAAGGAATCTCCCTCATAATCAGCTTCTTCGAGGTCATGGATCACAGACTCCGCAATGCCTACGAGTTCGGCCAGTTGAGCTTGCGTCATGCCCGATCGGGTTCGCAGGTCGTACACCTGCTGGCCGATATCGGCTTTTACTTCGTATTCTTTAAATAGAGCCATAGACTCGGGATCGTTTCCGACAAACTCGTTGTATGCCCACTCAAAAGCGTCCGAGCTTAGCTTTTCTTCTTCTCCCATGATGATCTCTCCCAAACGAAAATATGAGATTGAGGGTTCTGCTCGAATTCTCGTTTTCGTGCTGCTGCCTTGTCTATTTCCAGAGGCGGTACTGTGCGCTCTTTCACAATACCATGCGACAATACTACCGCGGCCTTGCCATAAAAGAAATAGAGTAACCGGTAATTTATACCTGCCAGCCCAACCCTTAATTCATATATTCCATCCCGCAAATAGTCAGCATACGGCCGTTGTAACTCATGTCCAAAGGTCTGTAACCGCCTTATCCATGCAACACATTTGAGCCGAGGCTTGGGAGGCAGTTTCCTGAGCCAATCGGCCACCGGAACGATTTCATCCTCCTCTTTATAGAATATGATCTCCACTCTTGGCATGAAAGGGCTCTCGTCCTTGGCGTCATGAAAAGGATTCTAGCATATCGCCTCAGAAAAAATTATACAAAACCCACAATGGCTTCTACACTGCACTGCGATTCTAGCTTTTTGGGGACCCACTTCATCGTCCCACTGAATTGTGGTAGTATCCATCGCTGAGCAGTTTTTGCCGACGCACATGAGCGGTACAGTCGTGGCATCTATGAACATTGCCGGACCGGTTGCTTCGACCAATTGAACCACAGGAAAGAAAGAATTGAACACCAATCACGAGATTCGGCCATCCGGCATTCACGACTCAAAGGAACGCCTCTTCGAATGCAAGGTGTATTACGAAGACACCGACTGCATGGGGGTCGTGTATCACGCCAACTATCTGCGGTACCTTGAGCGTGCTCGAACCGAGTATGTGGAAGACCGCCTTTCCAGTGTCGCTGGATATCATGACAGCGGATACCTGTTTATGGTTCACAAAATCGAAATGGTTTTCCACTCGCCCGCGAAGCTGGGGGACTCGTTGGTCGTCCGCACATGGATCGAGAATACGACACGTTTCAGAATAGTGGTCAAGCAGATTATCATCAAGAAAGGTGAGCCCAAGGACTACCTTGTTACGGCTACCATAACACTTGTAACGGTCACCCCGGACGGCCAGTTGATACAGGTCCCCGGCGAATTCCACCAACTGTGAACCTCGCCAATGGACGCCACCAGTCTTAAGTAATCGCGGAAGTTTTATGAAGAGCTTCAAGGTTCTGAGATTGCTAGTAAACAATCCGTTAGCAGCCGCCAAATATTGTCATTGCGACCCCGCTGGAAAGCCGGGGAAGCAATCTCAGCGCCTAAATGCAGAGAATGCTGGTGGGACCGGCATCTTGCCGGTCATCCCTATTAGACAGGCGGGACGCCTGTCCCACCCTTCACTCCTCGCAATGCCGGGAAGCCGACCACGCTCTCGTGAAACTGAATGGATACGATTCCTGGCCATTTACTCTTGCCTGTGGATCATGCTTCCTGCATCCCTGGGCTTCTGCGACGACACCGGCGCTCTAATCGACAAAGCCCTGAATCAGTCGGGGATAACCGGACAGCTTGAGTTGCTTGCCCCTACCGTCCTTTCCGCGGTCCCGGACGACGCTTTCCCTGACACCAAGACCAGGGACGCAATCGGCGCTTTGATGAAGAAAGCAGCGGGGAAAGACCCTCTACTGCGCATGGTTCAGGAAGCGCTTCGAGAGAACTTCAACCGGGAAATGATAGAGCAGGTCATAAGCTTTTATGATTCCAAACTCGGGCGTAAGGTCGGCCGTCTGCAAGCCACCGCTCTCACTCCGGCTCTTATAAAGACGGTCCGCGAAGGACGGAAGACCGCGGCATCGATGGATGAGACCAGGCTGAAGCTCCTGCGCAGGTTAATTAAGGCGGAACGCGTCTCTCAGTACAATGAGCAGCTTTTACAGAGCTTTGTCAAAGGGCTCATTGATGGCTCGCTGGGCGAACAGGGCGGCCAGGACCCCAAAAGTCGGGAAGGATTGGCCGGGATTGAGAAAGGAATTCGTTTCGACGAGGCCCGCGCCGAGGAAATCGCGCTGGTGTCTTTCGCTCATGCTTTCCGTTCCCTGGAGGACAAGGAGCTGGAGCAACTCGCGTCGTATAAAGAGTCGCAGGCTGGCACCTGGTTCGGGAGTTCAGTGCAAAAAGGACTCGACAGGGTGGCGCATGAAACCGGAAAAGCCTTGGGCGAAGCCGCCTACGCTTCACGAAGGCGCTAAAAGTGGTTGCAGAACCTTGGGAGCATTTGAAGGCATGCCGGGGGAAACTTTTTGCAAAAAGTTTCCCCCGGCGCCCCCTTCAAAAACTCCCAATTATTGCAAACACTTCTGGCCTAGGAATGTCCCCCGGCTACCTTCAACAGAATTGACGGATTTTGCAGCCAAATGTCTGATCGACCATCAAAATCGGCCACGGCAGAGAGAATTGGGCCATATGCGCGAAGGGACTATAAGCCCTTGAAGCCAGCCCTGTTCTGCTGGCTGTTTTTCGCCCTTGTGTTAGTGTTCTTCGCCGCGACCAGCGGGCTCGCGCTCGAAGAGGGTTTTAAGCAATATAAAGATCCGCGGCAACGCTTTGCTTTTGATTATCCGGCAACAATGCAAGTCGTTGCGCCAAATCCGGACGAGGTGAAGGTTTCGCATCCGAAAGCCACGCTTCGAATTACCCTCTTTATCGAGGAACGGCCCAAGAAGGCTGTGCCGACTTCTCAGGCCCTTTTGGACACCATCAAGAAAAGGCTCAAGGACGAACTCAAGGGAGCCACCATCCTGGAGGAAGGGACGCTTCCGGGAATAAAGGGCGCCCAGGGATACGTCATTTGCTTCTTCAAAGACCGCCGGGACATGGAACTCGTGCAATTGCTTCAGTACTATGTGACAGAAGACCGCCTCTTGCAGATGATCATCTCCGACCGACCTGAAGGATTCAAGAACCTGCAAAAAGTCATCCGGCAAATTCACCAATCACTGAAGATCCTGAAGCCTGATCTGAAATAACGGCTCGTAAGAGATCCTTCATTGATCAAGCGTCTTAATCGGTACAGACGGTTGCCGCAGGCGAGAATGTGCTTGGCGCGCCGGCGTTCGATGTATAACATACTAACGCGACGATCGGACGAAGCGTGGTTTAGACCAAACCCCGCGGGAAAGGTCCTGTTGAATGTCCTTGTTCAAGCTTGAATCAAATTTCGTTCCCAGAGGAGACCAGCCTGCGGCCATAGAAACGCTGGCGAAAGGGGTCGAGGAAGGGATCAGAGATCAGGTCCTTCTGGGCGTTACCGGTTCGGGCAAGACTTACACCATGGCCAATGTGATAGCTCGTACCGGAAAAACCTCTCTCATTCTTGCCCCGAATAAGACACTTGCAGCACAACTGTTTAGCGAACTCCGGCTTCTTTTCCCGCACAACGCGGTAGAGTATTTCGTGTCATATTACGACTACTATCAGCCGGAAGCCTATATACCTCAATCCGACACTTACATTGAAAAAGACTCGAGCATCAACGAAACCATCGACAAAATGAGGCATTCAGCCACCAGGTCACTTCTGGAACGCAAAGACGTGATTATTGTCGCGTCCGTTTCCTGCATATACGGCCTGGGCTCGCCCGAAGCTTACCAGAACATGTTGGTGCACCTTATCAATAGGGAAGAATCGGATCGGGACGCAGTCCTGAGGAAACTGGTGGAAATCCAGTATGAGCGCAACGATATAGATTTTCATCGAGGCACGTTTCGGGTGAGAGGGGACGTGATCGAGGTGTTCCCTGCGTATGAAGATTCCTTGGCCCTCAGAATAGAGTTCTTTGGCGACACCGTGGACGGCATGTATGAAATCGACCCCTTGCGAGGCAAGGTTTTGAGGGCCCTTGATCGAGTAGCGATTTATCCGGCAAGCCACTACGTCACCGAACGCCAGCGGCTTTTGGATTCTGCGGATATGATTCTGGAAGAAATGAAACAACGCGTCGAAGATTTCAGGGAGCGAAACAAGTTCATTGAGGCACAAAGGATCGAAGAACGGACTCGATTCGACGTGGAAATGCTCAAAGAGATAGGGTACTGCAACGGGATAGAGAACTATTCGAGATATCTTACCGGCCGGCAGCCTGGTGAGCCTCCGCCCACGTTGCTCGAATATTTTCCAAGGGACTCCCTTTTCTTTTTGGATGAATCCCATGTAAGTGTTCCGCAACTGAGAGGCATGTTCAGGGGCGACCGTGCCAGGAAGCAAACCCTGGTGGAATACGGATTCCGGCTACCCAGCGCTCTGGACAACAGGCCGCTCACCTTTGACGAATTTGAATCCCACGTCAAACAGGTGATTTACGTTTCCGCGACCCCCGGACCGTATGAAATGGAGAAGGGCCACAGCCGCGTGGTTCAGCAGGTAATTAGGCCTACCGGCTTGATCGACCCTGTGATAGAACTCAGGCCTGCTTCAAATCAGGTGGACGACCTTCTCGACGAGATTCACAAACGTGTGGAAAAAGGTCAGAGAATCCTGGTCACCACTCTCACCAAGAAAATGGCGGAGGATCTTACCGAGTATTACGCGGGCCTCGATATAAGCGTCAGGTACTTACATTCCGAAATCACTACCATTGAAAGAATGGAGATCATCAGAGATCTCAGGCTCGGTGAATTCGACGTCCTGATTGGGATCAATCTGCTCAGAGAAGGCTTGGACATACCGGAAGTTGCACTGGTAGCTATCTTGGACGCGGACAAGGAGGGTTTTCTCCGTTCGGAGCGTTCCCTCATCCAGACTGCCGGGAGAGCCGCACGCAACATTGATGGTACGGTCATTCTGTACGCGGATCGCATAACCGAATCAATCCGCGTCGCGGTGGATGTAACCAATCGCAGAAGGACGCTCCAACTGGAGTTCAATCGGGAGAACAACATCACTCCTGAAACCATTCGAAAAGACATTACAGATATTCTCTCTTCTTTGGCAGAACAGGATTACGTTACCATAGAGATAGACGAACGAACCGACGCGGCGGAAACTCCTCTGGAAGATATCCCGAACCTAGTGGAACAATTGACAAAACAGATGTTCGAAGCCGCCCGAGACCTGGAATTTGAAAAGGCCGCGGAACTCAGGGACCGTATCCGTGACCTGGAGAATAGACTGATACGTTATGCCTAACTGCTGGTTCCGGCCGCTCGTCAGCTACGCAAGGACCTTACAGGATATTATTTCACGGCAGAGGATGCAGCGTACGGGCACGGCATGGGACGGTTTCAAAAGTCAAACGTTGTATGAAATCGTGGCACGATTCTAATTGCTTGCACGCAGCGCAGTACGGGACGGACCTCGTGGCGTACTGTCTGTCGGCGCAGAAAGCCTGTGTAGGGGCGGGGTTTATCCCCGCCCGCTATACCGGCCTCACACGACGGGCGGGGATAAACCCCGCCCCTACAGGCCATAGTGCCACCATTGGAGGCCGTAAGTACTTTTGAGACAGCCTTCACGCCGCGCACCTACATTTCCGCGGTCTCTGCCTCCTCTGCGGTGAGAGATCTTTCCGTTCGCGTGCGAAGCTCACCCCCGGTCCGCCAAATTTGACTGGAGAAGAAGCCCGCATTTGTGGCATACTAATTAATTCGGTTGACAAGCCATTCCAAAACAAGGGGAAGTAAATGCACGTAGGCGTCATAGGAACCGGTTATGTCGGGTTGGTCACCGGCGTATGCTTCGCAGAAATGGGTAATGATGTCACCTTGATGGATATCGACGAAGATAAGATCGCCAGTCTCCTCGATGGGAAAGTGCCAATTTATGAGCCGGGCCTGGAGCAAATGCTCATCCGCAATGTTGCCGAAAAAAGGCTTCATTTTACAACCGACCTGGAAGCTACGATAGATCGTTCACTGGTCAGCTTTATTGCTGTTGGGACACCGCCTGATCCGGAAGGCCATGCCGACCTTAGCCAGGTGTTTGCTGTGGCACGAAGCATCGGACAAGCCATCAAGACGTACAAGATAATTGTCACGAAGAGCACTGTGCCGGTGGGAACCACCTACAAAGTGCGTGATATCATCTCCCAAGAAACCGACCAGCCATTTGACGCGGCCAGCAATCCGGAGTTTCTGAAAGAAGGCAACGCCATCGACGACTGCATGAAGCCCGATCGAGTGGTAATCGGGGTAAGTGACGCACGCCCCGGAGAAATCCTCAAAGAGCTTTACAGCCCTTTCGTGCGAACCGGAAAGCCCATCCTCACCATGGACATCCCCTCCGCGGAAATGACCAAATACGCGGCGAACGGGCTGCTGGCAACTAAGATCTCCTTCATCAACGAGGTTTCGAGACTTTGTGAAAACGCCGGTGCGGACATAGAGATGGTGCGAGCGGGAATTGGTTCGGACCCTCGTATCGGCCCCCAGTTTCTCTTTGCCGGGATCGGTTACGGCGGGTCGTGCTTCCCAAAGGACCTCGACGCTTTGGCGCGAACCGGCCGAGAGCATGGGGTCCACTTGAACATCCTCGAAGCGGTTCAGGAAGCAAACAAACTCCAGCGGAAGCATTTCGTACAAAGGATCGCGGATCACTATGGCGGCAATTCCCTCCGTGGGAAGCTTTTCGCATTGTGGGGTTTGAGCTTCAAACCACGGACAGACGACATTCGGGAAGCGCCTTCCCTCGACGTTATACGGATGCTCCTTGACCAGGGCGCTCGAGTGAGAGCCTTCGACCCGGTAGCTATGGAAAACGCGGGACGAATACTGGGCGATTCCATCGAATACGCACCGGGCAATTACGAGTGCGTTCAAGGGGCAGATGCGCTTATCATTGTCACCGAGTGGAACGAGTTCCGACATCCGGATTTTGAAAAGATGAAAGAACTAATGGTGGAACCGGTGATTTTCGACGGCCGGAACCTCTATAATCCCACGAAGATGGTCCAAAACGGGTTCACCTACTATAGCGTGGGCAGGAACACCATACACATCGGTTGAGCCCGCCAATCCGGGCACGCTCTGACTGAACCGGCAAATGGAAACGCGAACACTAAAAGCCAAGGAGCTTGCAGACGACATCAGGTCGGGAATGGAACGACAGGCCCTGATGGAGAAGTACCGGATCTCGGATAAGGATCTGGTGTTCCTGCTCAGGCAGTTGGTCCAATCCAAGGTCATGGATGTGGATGAAGTCGCGTCCATGCTTTCCGGGAAAGGACCCGAGCCGCCATTGGTCTTTGAATGTCCTGAATGCGGTGCGACCGATTCTCAGGATTTTGATCGATGTCCGAAATGCGGCGCGGTTGTGGCCAAGGGGGAAGATGAAGCCAACGAGGCACAGCCCGAACAGCTTTCACGCGTTCCGGAGGAAATGACCGCGCCCGCGGAAGTTCCCGAAAGGTTGTCCGTGGAGAAACCGCCGCTCAGCGCCATGTTTCGAGCCAACCTGCAGCGCACAGGACGGTTCGAGGGGATGGGCGTAAGGCTACTTAGCGGGCTGAAATGGAAATTCCCGACCCGGGGTTGGGTGTCCTCGTCACCTGCGATAGCTTACGGCGGGGTGTTTTTCGGCAGCTGGGATGGAAACCTGTATGCTGTCAAAGCGGACACAGGGGTTGAGGTGTGGAGGTTTTCTACTGAAGGACCCATATCCTCATCGCCGGCCGTGGCTGACACCAAGGTTTATGTGGGAGCTTCCGACGGCAATTTCTATGCCCTTGACGCGGAAACGGGCAAGCCTAAATGGACGATCAGAACCGAAGGCCCTGTGGCATCATCGGCAGCGGTGTCCCAACAAACTGTGTACTTCGGTGGTTCGGACGGGAGCCTTTTCGCTGTTGACTCGGGAATTGGCAAAATAAGATGGAGATTTAAGGCAGGGGGGCTCATATCGTCGTCTCCTGCCATTGAGGCCGGGCTGATCTGCTTTGGGAGCTACGATCAGAACCTCTACGCCGTGGACGCGCTAACCGGACGGCAAAGGTGGGTTTTTAACACTTCAGGCCCTGTTTGTGCGACCCCTGCAATTGCCGGCGGCATGGTTTATCTGGCTGCTTGGGATGGAAATCTATATGCCGTGGATCTCGCGACCGGCGAAGAAAAGTGGAAGTTTGAATCAGGTTCGAAGATAACCTGCTCGCCCGCGGTGGGTTATGGAAAGGTCTATTTTGGAAATTGTGATGGAAATTTCTTAGCCGTGGATATGCAGACCGGCGAGGAAAGCTGGCGGGCCCAAACTGCCGGCCCGATCGCCTCTTCGCCCGCGCTGGCTTACTTCAGCGTATATTTCGGAAGTGGGGACCGGACCCTTCACGTAAGGGATTGCAACACCGGTAAAGAGAAGTGGTCTTTCCAAACCGAAGCTGCGGTTAATTCCTCGCCCACAATTTTTGACGACCTGGTCTACTTTGGAAGTGATGACGGCAGCCTTTACGCGCTGGCATGAGGCCGATGCGATCACTCCATGTTTTCCGCGATGGTTTCCAATTCAGGAAGGGGTGGAAGCGAGGCAAGGTCACTCAGCCCGAAAACTTCCAGGAATCGCCGAGTAGTCCCGTACAACAACGGCCGGCCCGGTATGTCCTTCTTCCCTACGATAGCAATTAGCTCCCGCTCCACCAGGCCTCTTATGGTGGCTGCGCTTTCCACTCCTCGCACCTGTTCTATCTGATGTCGCGTAATAGGCTGGTTGTATGCGACGATAGAGAGCGTTTCCATAGCTGCGCGGCTCAGCTTGGACGGCTTCATGCTCTTCATTTCAAGGATCCACGGCGCGACAGCGGGCAGCGACCTGAACTGATACCCTCCGGCTACTGTTACCAATAAAAAGCCGCGATTTCGTACAGTGTATTCCTCCTCCAGTTCATCCAGCACCGATTTGATACTCTCCGGCCCTGCGGTCTGAATAACTCTTGACAAGGTGTCCAGGCTTACAGGCTCGTGATACGCGAAAATCAGGCCTTCGACGATGGATTTCAAAAGCTGCTTTTCCAATTGCTCCACCCCATATCGGCAGGTATGAATCCGTGACTCTGTTCCCATATCACTCCAGTGACTGCGGATCAAGCTCGGGTGCTCTGAGCGACAATCCTCTGTTTGGCTTGATCGCCGAGGGGTTTGTGGTAAAATGTGCCGGATCGTAGGCACGGAAAATGGCCCGTCAAAACGCCTCGTGCGTTTTCTGCAACTGAGAGGCGGGGCATGGGGTCGAACCCGGTTGGGGGCACGACGGATCAGGTCCTCACAGGGGGCTGTCTTTCAACCTGAGCTTTGGCACAGGGTCCCGAGGAATGTCCCGTAGTTTAAGGAACCGTTAATGGAATTCATAGAACATAACCCCGAGGGTTTAACGCAAGCTGACATCGTGGTTGGTATCCCCTCTTACAACGAGGCCCCGTCCATAGCATTCCCAACGCAGCAAGTGGACAAAGGATTAACGAGGTATTTCACCGACCGGTCGGCAGTGATAATCAATTGTGATAACAACTCGCCGGACAATACCCGCGAGGCGTTCCTGCAAACTTCCACCACGACGCCGAAAATTTATCTGTCCACGCAAGAGAGCGTCACGGGGAAGGGCAACAACCTTCGCAATCTTTTCCGCAAAGCGGTGGATCTGCAAGCCAAAGCGGTCATGGTGGTCGACGCGGACCTTCAAAGCATTACTCCCTTGTGGGTACGCAATTTGGCCGAACCGATCTTCGACCAATACGACTTCGTTTCGCCTTTGTACGTCCGGCACAAGTACGATGGAGCCGTGACCAACAATGTGGCGTACCCGCTCACACGGGCCCTGTACGGACGCAGGGTGCGCCAGCCCATAGGAGGAGATGTCGGTTTTTCGGGCGAAATGGCCAAAGTTTACTCGGAGTTGGATTTGTGGGGCGAAGGTGTGGCCGGGTTCGGCATCGATCTATGGATGGTCACCGCGGCCATGCGCAACAGGGTGGAAATCATCCAGTCGTTCATGGGCAAGGCCAAGGTCCACAAGTTCAAAGACCCGATTATGGGCATGGAGCCGGTCTTTAGAGATATGATGGGTACCATCTTCATTCTGATGCGCCGATACGAAAGCTTTTGGAAAGAAGTCAAGTGGAGCAGACCTACAGCCATTTTTGGAGCGGGTATGGGTGAACTGGAACTCCCACCGCCTCTGGATGTCGACACGAAATCCCTATGGGAGAGATTCACCTCAGGGATCAGCGCCCATTGGGATGCGTACGGCAAAGTTCTCGACGGCCAGAATATCAATAAGCTGGAGGAAGTGGCTGGTTTGCCTGGAGATTGCTTTGAGCTTCCTACAGGCCTTTGGGCGAAAATCCTATATGATTTTGCCGTTGCCTATAAGAGAGAAGAGTTTTCCGCGGACGATCTGATTGCGCAGTTGATGCCGCTGTATCATGGTAAGACGCTGTCCTTTGTTCTGGAAACCCAGGCCATGAACAACCAGCAGGTCGAGGAGTATATCGAAGATCAGTGCCTACAGTTTGAGAAAGCCAAACCGTACCTCGTCGAACGTTGGTTTTCCGTCTAATCCCGATATGCTGCAAACTGCTGATTGAAGGAGCCTCAAATGGCAAAGATACTGATCGTGGATGATGAAGAAGGAATCCGGATGCTTTATTCCATGGAATTGGAAGACGAAGGATACGAAGTGACCACTCTTCCGGACGGTAGGGATCTTTTGACCACTGTAGAAAAAGAAGCCCCGGATTGTATTATCCTGGACATCAAAATGCGCGAATATAACGGGCTGGATTTGCTTCAGCAGATTAGAAAGCAACACTATGACCTGCCGGTGATTCTGAATTCCGCCTACTCCAGTTTCAAGGTGGATCTGAAAGCGGTTGCTGCAGATTATTACGTGGTGAAAAGTTCGGACCTGAGTGAACTCAAGGAAAAGCTAAAGATTGCCCTGGAAACGCGGATTCCCAAGGAATGACCGCCCACTGATGATGATTTGGGCTGACCTTCGAGAACGGAAATTTCCCTTGGAAAGAATGTAGCTGTCATTGCGAGGGCGCAGCCCGAAGCAATCTCCATTGGTGACAGAGGGGTCAGGTGGGACAGGCTTCCAGCCTGTCTATTAGAATGACCGGCAGGATGCCGGTCCCACCGAAAATGAGATTGCTTCGTCGTTTCACTCCTCGCAATTGTACTGGTCTGGTGAGTTAATTCTTTGTCAAACGCATAGTTCCGTTCGAGAAAACGCGAGCCGCGTTTTGGGGGCGGACCTTTGTTGTGGGACGGTCCGCGGCTTGCGGACTGCCCACGACTCTCCGACATCGCCCCGAGCGATACTCATCCCACCCGTCACTAAATGCTCGTACAAAATGAACTGTTCCGGTTGTCAAAAGACTATATTCATGGTTGAGTAAATTATTTCCAATTTCAGGCGTCTCTTCACGGGAGGCACACTTGTCCCTGATTCTCATGGAAGGCATCACTAAAGTCTATGAGACCGGCAGTATCGCTGTGCCCGCGTTGGAAGAGATCGACCTGACTATCGACGCGGGGGAGTTTGTTTCCATAATGGGACCTTCAGGCTCGGGTAAGTCAACCCTCATGAACCTTTTAGGATGCCTTGACGCGCCGAGTTCGGGAAAATATTTGCTCGCGGGTGAAGATGTTTCCAGATTGAATCGAGACCAGCGTGCGGACGTGAGAAACAGAAAAATAGGATTTGTGTTTCAGGGCTTCAACCTTTTGCCTCGAATCGATGCTTTGGGCAATGTGGAACTGCCGCTCATTTACGGCCACGCGAAGTCCGGGCTTCGGGTAACTACCGCTATGGAAGCCTTGGAATTGGTAGGTTTGACTGACAGGGCTCACCATCTGCCCACTCAATTGTCCGGCGGCCAGCAGCAGCGAGTTGCAATAGCACGCGCGCTCGTCAACAACCCTGAGATCATACTTGCCGATGAACCGACAGGTAACCTGGACAGCCGGACCAGCGCGGAAATCATGGCCGTTTTCAAAAGGCTGAATCAAGACAAAAGAATCACGTTCATTCTTGTTACTCACGATCCGGAAGTCGGAGACCTCACGGACCGAAGAATCCTCATCCGTGACGGCCGGATCGAAGGAGACGTATACAAGGCGGCATAAGAGAGGAAGAATGTTCCGGGGGAGCCCTTTTTTGCAAAAATGGGCTCCCCCGGACCCCCTCCCAAAAAACTCTCAATTGTGGCTTACCAGAGCCCTTGACCCTGTTGACAGCGGTCGCCAAGGCAGCGATGCGCTTCTTTTCGTAAGCTTTTTCGGGATATGGAATACCTTGTAGAAAAAATGAACAAGACCTGAGAGGCCACTATGCCGATATGGGGACGCTTAACTTGAAAAAAATCATAGCTCTTGCAATAGCCGTGGTCCTCATCATAGGGCTCTATCTGGCATTTGGTCAGTCCTCGAAAGAAGAGCCTGAGATAGCGTACGTGACTGTTCCCGTGGAAAAGGGGACCCTCAAGGCAGAGATCACGTCCAGCGGCACGCTGAAGCCCGTGGTGGAAGTTCTGGTCGGAAGCCAGGTTTCGGGAACCATCAAAGAACTTTATGTCGATTTTGAGTCCGTAGTGAAGAAAGACCAATTGATAGGGCTCATCGAGCCGGATACCTATGAAGCAAAGGCGGCTCAAGCCAGGGCCGACCTGGAAGCGGCGAAAGCCAACCTGGTTAAGGCCGAGGTTACTGCAGTCGACGAAACCAGGACTCTGCGACGCAAGGAGGGCCTTATTACCCAGGGCTCCATCAGCCAAAGCGACTACGACACTGCCAAAACCAAGGCTGACGCGGCCGTGGCGCAGGTGGGGGTGGAAAAGGCTCGCGTGGCCCAGATGGGGGCCAAGCTTCAGGAAGCGGATTTGCAGGTCAAATACACTCGCATTGTCGCTCCGGTCAACGGCATAGTCACCGCGAGAAACATGGATGTGGGCCAGACTGTCACTGCAAGCTTTCAGACTCCGGTGCTTTACAAAATAGCCGAAGATCTCACTCGGATGCAGGTAAATACAAATGTGGACGAAGCCGACATAGGCCGCGTTCAAGTAGGGCAGAAGGCCGTATTCACGGTCCCGGCATTTCCGGATCATTTTTTCCCCGGCGTAGTCACCCAGATTCGCAACGACCCGAAGATCGAACAGAACGTTGTGACCTACAACGTCATCATTGACGTAAACAACGATGACCTGAAGTTAAGGCCGGGGATGACGGCCAATGTGCAAATTCTGTTATCCGAGGTCCATGACGCTCTCATGGTTCCGGATCAGACTTTCCGCTTTGCTCCGCCTGACCAATTGAAGAAAGATCTCAAACCTCCGGAGTTGAAACAAGGGGAGCGAAGGCTTTGGAAGCTGGCTGCCCACAATGAGATACAGCCTATCAATGTCGAGATTGGGGTGACCGGGACCGAGCGGGTGCAGATAATCTCAGACAAATTGAAGGCCGGTGACCGCGTGGTTGTTGAAGCAACCGTCAAGAAAAAGGGCGGTTCCAAGGTGCCCGCTATCCGATTCCGGTTCTGATCCGTCCGTCCAAAGGGGTCGTCATGAAATTTAGAGAGGAACAGGATTCCATGGGCACTGTTCGTGTGCCAGCCGACGCTTATTATGGCGCGCAAACTCAACGGGCAGTGGAGAACTTCGTTATAAGCGGCACGGTCTTTCCTCCATCATTTATTCAAGCCCTGGGGATGATCAAGAAGTTTGCCGCGGTGGTGAACCGCGACCTCGGTCTGCTGGATCCGGAACTGGCCGCGGCGATCATCAACGCGGCTGAAGAAGTCTCGGATGGCAAACTTTACGATCAATTTGTGCTTGATATCTATCAGACCGGTTCCGGGACCTCCACCAACATGAACGCCAATGAGGCGATAGCGGGACGGGCAAACGAGATCCTGACCGGCACTCGTGGAGGAAAGAGCCCGGTCCACCCGAACGACCACGTCAATAAAGGACAATCCAGCAACGATGTCATTCCCAGCGCGCTTCATATAGCGGCCCTAACCAGGATGTCGAACGGGCTGCTGCCGGCCATGGAAGTGCTGAAGGCAAGCCTAACCCGAAAATCGGCCGAATTTGCGGATGTCAGGAAAATCGGGCGAACCCACCTGCAGGACGCGGTCCCAATTACTTTGGGCCAGGAATTCAGCGCCTACGCCAGACAGGTGGAGCTTGGCATATCGAGAATCAAGGCGACGCAGAGTTCCCTGTCAGAGCTTGCATTAGGCGGGACCGCGGTTGGCAACGGACTGAATGCACATTCGGACTTTGCGCCGAGAGTCATAAAACTTGTCGCGGCGGAGACAGGTCTTCCGTTCACGGAAGCCCTCAATCATTTTGAGGCCCAGGCTGCGCAGGATGCTGCGGTGGAAGCAAGTGGAGCAATCAAGACCTTTGCCGTAAGCCTGATGAAAATCGCTAACGACATCAGGTGGCTCTCTTCCGGGCCTCGCTGCGGCCTGGGTGAAATTGCCATTCCTTCCCTGCAGCCCGGCTCTTCGATCATGCCGGGCAAGGTCAACCCGGTAATTCCTGAAGTGGTCATTCAGGTAGCGGGACAGGTCATTGCCAATGACGCGGCGGTGACCTTCGGCGGCCATGGAGGGATATTTGAGCTGAACACCATGCTGCCGTTGATCGCGCATAATCTCCTCCGTTCAATCGACTTGACGGAGGCTGTGGTCAGGCTCTTTCCGGAAAAGTGTATCGACGGCATATCAGCCAACCGCGAGAAATGCCGCTCTACCATCGAGCAAAGCCTTGCCCTGTCTACGGCGCTGGTTCCGGCGCTCGGGTACGACCTGGCGGCCGCGCTTTCCAAAGAGGCGTTTGAGACGGGAAAGACTATCAGAGAATTAGCTTCCGAGAAAAAGGTATTGCCCGAAGAAGAGCTGAAAAAGCTGTTGGACTCGATGGTCCGAGGCTCTTCGTAGCACCGAATAACATTGTCGAAGACTGCACCGCAGGATTGCATAGGGGGCAATGATGTGAGGGTCGATCATATCATTAGGTGATACGCCTCTTGTAGGGTGGGCTGTGCCCGCCGACTGTGGTGATTCTCACACCTCTGACCGTACCGCGATTTCCGACACTATTATTGGCTCCCGATACAAATCGCCCAATAAATTATGAGGTCGTGCCAACCACCCCTCCAATGCCAACCGGGAATTGGCGGGGGGCGCGCCAGTTCCTGCGTGATCGGTCGGGAGGTTACTTAATTACGCGACGCGCTCGCGCTCATTCGAATCACCAATTCTTAACCGCGGCCACAGTGGCGCGAATTAGTCATAATTTCAACAAAAGTCGCGAAATAGAATACGCGCTTTTACTAATAAACGTAGTTCGGCGCGATTAATTTCTTGACTCGGCGCGAATGCGATGATAGGAGCCCTCGGCGGGAGCTAAGAGAGACCCCAGCTCCCCTCCCGTGGCGCTCGAGGCCTGTGAGTTCCGTTGAGTTATGTTTCGGTTGCCGGTTGCATTGGTTTCCCCCATTCCTATGTGCTCAGCTACTAAATAAAAGGATCTATAAAATCTGTGGGAGAAAAAAGGAGTTGGAAATGACCCAGAGTGCGCTCACTGCCTGCCCCGGCAATTTCATGGACTCTTATGATTTCAACAAGAATTACCAGTACCTGAAGAAGATCATACACGCCCTTAAGGTAGAAAACGATACATCGGTTAGAAGGGAACTGTTCGGGGAGGATGACCGCCAACGTAAGCTTACGAAGAAACAAATGAAGCAGTTATTCCGCTTTTTGAGAAAGATAGAGCATCACTACGAAGAATGTTGCAATCCCCCCATTCCTGAGGAGTTGGAAGAATCCATTAGAGGGCGTGACACTTCACAATGGCTTCCGTGGGAACTTGAAGCGATCGAAAAGGTGGATGTCTGGCGCGAGCAGCTTCACGAGAGGCGACAGGCAGCCAGGCAGGCGTTTCAAGGAGCCCTGGAGAAGATCCGTGGAGGAGAAAAGCTATAAGAAAAGTGTCTCGCGCGTCATATTTCAGCCGTCGAGGAGCACGGCTTCCCGTCAGAGTTGCATCCAGGTTCATTAGCTCTTAATCTCATTCCAGGCCTTGCATCAGCCTGATTTGTTGATTTTGGCCCCCCCGCCCCGTTTATCCGCTCGATTCGGGTCCTCGAACCAGTTCGCGATCATACGAGTGGCATTGGTAGTGGCCGGCAGTGACGCCGGCCACTACTCTTTTTGACTTTAGTGACTCTCAAAAATTTTCGCGGAATGAAACCACAGTGCTGCTTAGGGCAACGGCGGCCAATAGGCCGCCCTACGGGAGATGACACCAAGCCTGGGGCTACAAATGTAGGGCGGCCTATTGGCCGCCGCAAATTACGGGGCGGGTCAAGATGAAGTCGGCAAAGGCATCCGTTAGCCAATTCGTCACTACTTTCGAGAACATATATAGCGGCTCCGCGGGACGACGGGGCACCCGCGGTTCTTGCCTTCGTGAAAATCAATCAGTATCGGCGCCGCCTGCCGAAGCATGCGGGAAGATTCGTCATTTTTCTTCGTTTCCGAAAACTATTCGCCGGCACGTTTTCATCCGCGATGTGGTACAAGGGGACGTTTGATTTCATGGACATGTTAGACTATAAGTAGATGAATCTTTCAGTCTGGAGGGGCGATGGATCAATTCAGGCCCAGAGATGATCAAAACCCGGTTCGGGAAATTCAGCGCGGGGTGGAAGACATCAAGGCCATGCTGAATAACTTCCTCAAAGGTCGGGCTACTTGGCTGATCATTCTCCTCATAGTTATTCTGTACCTGGCATCCGGCGTGTACATCGTGGGCGCGGGGGAGAAGGGGGTGGTGCTCATGTTCGGAAAGCTCCATTCCTTGACGGACCCGGGACTTCGGTACAGATTGCCCAAGCCGTTTATGTCACACCAAATTGTGGATATTGCCACGGTGCGTCGAGTCGAGGTCGGTTATCGTTCGGACAAGAATAGGACCAGGCCTGTTCCGGCAGAATCTCTGATGCTCACCGGAGACGAGAACATTGTTGATCTTCAGCTTTTCGTCCAGTACATGGTCCAAGATCCTGTGAAGTTTCTTTTCGGGGCGGAACATCCCGAAAGCGCGCTGCGCGCGTCCGCGGAGGTCGCCCTGCGCGGCGTCGTAGGAGAAAAGACAATCGATGACACAATGACCACAGGGCGTACGGAGATTCAAAAGAAGGTCGAATCATATTTGCAGAGGCTTCTGGATACTTACAATACCGGACTGCTGGTTACACAAGCCCGCCTACTCGAAGCGGACGCCCCCACGCAGGTTCGGGAGGCCTTTCATGATGTTGTCAGGGCCTGGGAGGATCGCGACCGCTTGATAAAAGAGGCCGACGGATACCGCGAGGATGTGATTCCCAAAGCCAGGGGGCAAGCGCAGCAGGAAATCAGAGAGGCCGAAGCGTACAAAGCTCAAAGGGTCATACGCGCCAAAGGAGACGCAGAAAGATTCACGGCGGTGAGCGGGGCATACGAGCAGTCCCCAGACGTCACGCGAGAGCGCCTCTACTTGGAGGGCGCAGAATCCTTCTTACAGGCCGCCAAGAAGTTCATAATGGAGGGGGGGAAATCGGGCATCTTGCCGATCCTGCCTCTAAAGGGGCTGCAGGAGCCCAGTGTATCTACACGTCCGGGAACAAAGGCCTCTGAGTCACCCGCTGAGAAGAAAGGCAACTGATCCGCCATGGTAAGAATCCTCATAATCGCAGTAATAGCACTCGCCCTTTTAGCCCAAGCGGCGTTTATCATCAATGAAGGTGAGCAGGGAGTCGTTTTTCAGTTCGGGAGCCTGGTGCGGATCATTCAGGAGCCCGGCCTGTATTTCAAATATCCTTTCGTGCAGGACGTGGTAATGTTTGAAAAGAGGATATTGGCCGCGGAAGCGCGCCCCGCGGAATATATCACTTTGGACAAGAAACGCCTGACAGTGGACACGGTGTCTCGCTGGCGAATCACAGAGCCGTTGGTATTTTACCAGACGGTCAGGAATTATACCGGCGCGATCGCTCGGCTCAATGATATCATTTTTGCCCGCTTGCGCCAGGAAATTGCAAATCACGACTTCAAGGATTTTATTCGCACGGAGCGCGAAGACATAATGAAAAGCGTAACCAATGGCACTGCCGAATTGGCGCAACGCTTCGGTATTCAAGTCATCGATGTGCGTATCAAAAGGGTGGATCTGCCGGAAGAGGTTCAAAAGAGCGTCTTCGACAGAATGAAGGCGGAACGGGAGCGGATTGGGAAACGCTATAGGGCCGAAGGGGACGAACAAGCTCGACAAATAAGGGCAAACGCGAACAAGGAAAAAGAGATTATACTCGCCGAGGCTTACAGGCAGTCCCAAGCCTTGCGTGGAGACGGAGACGCCGAAGCTACGGGCATTTATGCGGAGGCCTACAGCAAGGACGAGGAGTTCTATTCTTTCACACGCCATCTGGAGATCTATCAGAAGGTGTTCGGAACGGAAACAACTATCTTGCTGCGTCCTGATTCCGATTTGTTGAAGTACCTTGATTCGCCGAACCCTCGTTCCAAGCCGGCGTCGGGTCCGGCGACAGGCCCGGCCGTAAGATAGGTCTCCTCGGAAGGGAACCAAAGCCGGATTGAGAGCCCAATAACAACCAAGCGAATTCGGAACCCCTTGACCGGAACTCGGGGATTGACTACCATGAATAGTTATGCAAAGAGCTTGAGACGAAAATAAGGAGTTACATCTTGAAGGCACTGCTGGTCTACCCGTCGATACCCGATACTTTCTGGAGCTTCAAGCACATAATGAAGTTCATCCGTAAACGGGCAGCGCATGTTCCGCTCGGGCTGATTACCGTCGGTGCCATGATGCCGAAAGACTGGGACCTGCAACTCGTGGACATGAACGTCGAAACTCTCACCGATGATGCTATCCGATGGGCCGACATGGTCTTTATGGGGGCTATGGTAGTTCAGAAAGAGTCGGTACAGGAAGTTGTGGAGCGAGTTCACGGGCTCGGCAAAAAAATTGTTGCCGGCGGCCCCCTCTTCACCAGCTCCTGGGAGGCATTTCCAGAGATTGATCATTTTGTCCTGAACGAGGCTGAAATCACCCTTAAGCCCTTTTTGAAAGACCTGGCAGCGGGAAATCCTCAACGGGTGTACAACACCGAGGAAAAGCCCGACATCACGCAAACTCCCCTCCCGAGATGGGACCTGATCAAGATGAAGTATTATGCGTCCATGTCAGTTCAGTATTCGAGAGGATGTCCCTATGACTGTGAGTTTTGCGACATCGTCAACCTGAACGGGCGCCGGCCGCGGGTTAAATCCAACGATCAGATGCTCCAAGAATTGGAGCTTTTGTACGACTTAGGGTGGCGTGGACGATGTTTCATCGTTGACGACAACTTTATAGGGAATCGAGTAAAGGTTAAGTCCTTTCTCAGGGACCTGCTTCCATGGCAAGAGGCTAAGCGTTTTCCTTTCAGCCTTTATACGGAGGCCTCCGTCAACCTTGCACAGGACCAGGAGTTGATGACCTTGATGACCTCGGCAGGGTTCGACTCGGTCTTTCTGGGGCTGGAAACCCCGGCAGAGGAATGCCTCGTGGAGTGCGGGAAACACCAGAACCGCTCCATGGACCTTGTTGAAGCTGTGAAGACGATACAGAGAAACGGCATGGAGGTCATGGGCGGCTTTATCATCGGCTTTGACAATGACCCGCCGAACATCTTCGAGCGCCAGGCAAATTTTATTCAAAACAGCGGCGTGGTGAAGGCTATGATAGGGCTGCTGAACGCCATCCCCGGGACGCGCTTGTACCAGAGACTTAAAGACGAAGGACGCCTGCTGGACAATTGCACCGGTGATAACTGTGATGGATCGCTCAACTTTGTGCCTAAGATGGACGCTCAGAAGCTCAAAGACGGCTATACCGCAGTTCTAAATTATATCTATTCGCCGAAAGAATACTGCGATCGCGTACTGGAATTTCTGAAGGATTACAAACCGACCCGCCGAAGACGCGTACGAATGATGGACCTTAGAGCCTTTGTTACTTCCATTCTGTACTTGGGGATCCTTGACAAGGGTAAGAGCAAGTTCTACTACTGGAAACTCCTAATTAAAGCTTTCCTCTTCCATCGCAATTCCTTCGGGGAGGCGGTCTCCAGCGCGATCTTCGGGTACCATTTCCGGAGGTTGATAGAAAAATAGCAAAGTTGCGGGGGAAGCTTCTCAATTCAAAGAAGTCTCCCTCGACAATTTCAATCTTCACAGTCTATAGCGGTTGCCAAAAGTAATGTCCATTTGGCCGGAAGATAATCAATCTGGTCTTCAGATCGTATCTACAGGGCCTACTTTTCAAGAGCGTTATAACGCCCGTCGTTCCCGCGAAGGCGGGAACCTTGTAGGGGCCGGCCTCCGTGCCGGTGCCCATTTTGGCCGGCAGGGACGCCGGCCCTACGATCCCTACCTCCGCAGGAATGACGGAATGGAGTGGTTGCCAATCGGAAAAAAATTTGCCACTCGATATAAGCCTTATCACACCGTCAGGTCCTCGCCCTTCCGAATGAAGATTTCCCCATCCAGACTCATCTCCCAGCTTCCGTTTGTGAGATGAGGCGGCGCGTCTATATGCCAACTCTTCGAGATTCCCATTAACCCTATGGAAAGATCGTCCTTATCAATGCGAACTTGGCCGCCTGTCATGGAGGAGTGGCTGGATCGGAAATCACCTTTGCCGTCCGGTCGAATCCTGATAACGGTGCCTTTTTTACCTACCCATTCTCCCACAAAGACGATCTGGTTGGGCAGGAGAGGAGAGGTCTCGGTCCAGCCCCCAAGGCCCGTTATTCCCCGCTGGAGAAGGTGCGCAAAAACGAAGATGGAGATGACGAACACTATGGTCCCTATGATACCCAGGGCGCGTCCGATCTTCAGTGTCCCCGCTTGACGCGGAGACAGCGCTCCCGCTCTAATCTTCTTGAGATCAGCATTGGCCATGATCCAGGCAATGATCCCGAGTGGCCCGCACATAAAAAGAGAGAGCAGGCCGAGAAACAGCACCAGACTCGCCCGACCACCATCTTCCGGAGGAGTGGGGCCACCGGTCACGAGCTTCCTGCTTAAGTCACTCCCGGGTTCCACCGGAGGGAAGCCGGTCGCGCCGCCTGCTCCCGGGCCGGAAAAGGCGCTTTTCTCGTCGTTCATTTACGTTTCCATGAAATTCATTGTGCGATCACGCATTAGACCAGATAAGGATGCAGGAATCAACGGGATACAGGCGTCCGCCACATATCACCCGTCTAAAGGAATATCTACCGGTCGTTTTGCTCTTGCCACGGCTCAAGCCTTGGGATCCAACGACGGACGTTTTCTTTGTAGCGAGCATAGTCCCGGCCGAAACGGCTCTCCAGACCGGGCTCCTCAAAAACGGGAATGTAAACCACGTTGATCAACACGAAAACAAGGAACCAGCCGAAAAGCGGTATTGAACCGACTGTCAAGGCCTCGCCGATAAGAACGGAGAAAACACCGGTTATCATCGGATTGCGCACGTGCCGATAGATTCCTCGCACAACAAGTTTGTCAGGCGGGGCCCATGGCGCAAGTGTGCCCTTGCCGACCTGGGCAAACAGGGTAATAGTCTTGACCATAAGGATCAGGCCCAACCCGATCAAAACAAGCCCAATGAAAGGCAATATGAAGCTCAATGTGAAAGAAGATTGCCAGGCGCTTGTCCACGCCCGTGTCCTGAAAAGAATGATCCCCGGGACAACCACGATCGCCAGCATTGGTAGGAGAACAATAGCTTGGATGTGGTTCAGAATGGACATGCCCCACGCGAGGACCTTTGGAGTTGCCCGTTTCTCCGAAAGGGCATTCCCCAAAAAAAGAAGCCCGACGGATGTGACAAAGGGTATGGCTCCAACCAAGGAGGATACGGTCGTTCCGCCGGGCGATTGCAAGGCTAGCGTCGCTATGATAAACGCCCCCTAAAATTAAGTCAAGAAAGAAAATGGGCCAATCGTAATCATTCCGGCCTTCGGCTGGGAAGAATGTTTTAATGGGTGCCCCACAACAGCAGCTTAGGGCCAATCTTTCAAGTCAACGACATTTGTGTGAAGATCTCTTTGTTGTTTTACGTTTGATTTACCAGAGGTTCGACCCGCGGGAAACACGTGGGGCCACGACAGCGGAATCCACCACTATATCGGCAGGGTGACCTTGAGGGAAAAGGGCCTGGGAAAGCTCTTCGGCCAGGGCGTCAGCGTCGAGATTGTTCGTGGATTTCGATGAAAGGATATTCTCGTCCGGCACAGCCTTTTCAGACGGTGCTACAGTGCCGGAATCATAACTGGAGAGGGGAAGTGAAGCCAGCTTACACCATTCAAGGGACTTCAGGATGGCAGGCAGGCATTCTGAAGTCTTCACCCGGTCGTGCAGCAATACCACATCTCCGGGCCTGGCCCTATTGAGACTTGCTACCACGGAAGAGGGCCGCGTCGGAAACCACGGCAACTCCATGCGCCAATCATTGGTGTCCAGGTCCCACCAGGCTATCTTGTAGTTCAGTTCGCCAAGGACATCTTGAGATGCGAGGTAATTGGACCGCGATCCGGCCACCCCGTACGGAAAGCGGAAAAACCGGTTCTGCCGATTCGGATCTACCTCCGCCTCCAGGACCAATTCATCAATAAGCCTGTAGGTCGAAACAATTTCCTGCTTGGCCCGATTCATTGAGATCGCGGAAAAATAGGGATGACTGAACGAATGATTGCCTATGTCGTGGCCTTCTTTCAGTGCCCTCACAGCGAATTGGCGTAGCGACGGATTTGACAGGTTCCTTCCCAGGACAAAAAATGTGGCCGTCTGTCCACTTGCCGCCAACTGGTCGAGTATGCGGCCGGTGCAGGGCAAAGGGCCGTCGTCAAAAGTCAGGAACAGACGCCCTCCTTCCTGCTGGGTTTGAGAAGGCCTCTTACTTTTTAAACGGAAGGAACGTGCAGGCCCGCGAGTTTCACCCCTGGTCGGCGCGACGTGGTCCGCGGAATTCTCCAACAGCGAGGTCAATTCGTCGGTCATGGAAGGGAGGCTTGCAATCAACCCCGCGCTCATGGACAAGAAGTCGCGGCGGGAGAGATGATTACATTCAGAATGATGTAAACTCTGCCGAGGCTTTTTGGAATTCATGGTCAAAGGCATGGTTCCGGAGTGAACTAATATGATTTTAACTTGTAACTTTGCATCACAATGAGTAAAATCTAATTCATTATATCATAGAACTTTGCAACTTGCCAATATCGCATATCAACTTGCGAAAGACATGTCTCAAAAAGCTGGGCGTGAGGGTTACAAATGGCACAATGCATTTACATAACAGGTGCAGAAGCGCTGAGCGGCAAATCGGTCCTTTTGCTCGGCCTCATGGAATGGCTCTGGAGCCAAGGGCGCATTGTGGGGTTTTTCAGGCCCGTAATCTGGCCCGATGAACAACCGGACCGGTTTATTCACATGATTGTGACTCGTTACGGTTCCAGGTTTCCTTATATCGCGATGTACGGTTGCACGTACGCCGAAGCCTTGGAATTGGGCGGCAGCGACCGTCACGATACGGTCTTCACGTTGATCCTGGACAAGTACAAGGCCCTGGAACAACACTGCGACGTGGTCGTAAGTTTGGGAACGGACTTCACGGGCGTGGCCCCACCGTTCGATTTCGGTTTCAATGTGGAGATGGCTTACAACCTTGGTTGTCCCATGATCCCCATTGTGAGCGGGCGAGACAAGACCACCCGGCAGATCATCGATGCAGTGAGGATTGTGCTCGAATCGCTTGAACACGGGCGATGCGATGCCTTGGCTATCGTTGCCAACCGCGTACAGCCTGCACAGGCAACGGAGATTGTTTCGGAAGTCCGACGTGCGATTCCCAAAGACATCCTGTTCTATGCGATTCCCGAACATGGAATACTGGCGAAGCCCACGGTCGCCGAGATCGCTCAAGCCTTACAGGCCGAGCGCCTTCTGGGCGAGCCTGAAAGCCTGAATCGCATGGTCACCCAGTCCAAGGTTGCGGCCATGGAACTTCCTCATTTCCTGGAGCGTATTGAAGAAGGGAACCTTATCATCACGCCGGGAGACCGATCGGACATTATTCTGGGGAGTCTGGCCGCGGACGCCTCCGCCTCGTACCCCCATATTGCCGGGCTGCTCCTGACTGGCGGTTTCAAGCCCGCGCCGCAGGTCCAGCGCCTGATCCAGGGACTGGCTGGGTCCTCTGTTCCCATATTATCGGTAGAAACCGACACTTACACGACAGCGACCAACGTAAGTGCAGTGAAAGGCAGTCTGGTGCCGGAAGACAGTCGAAAGATCGCAGCCGCTCTTGGAGCTGTGGAGGCGAGCGTGCAATTCGATGAACTTCAACGACGCCTTGCTGTAACGCGTTCCCGACGCGTCACTCCGCTGATGTTTGAATACGAACTCATTCAACGTGCCAGGGCGCAACGCCAGCACATTGTGTTGGCGGAAGGAACCGACGAGCGCATTCTGCGGGCCGCTGAAATCCTGCTCCTGCGCGATGTGGTCCACATTACTCTGCTGGGAAATCCGGAAAAAATCAGAAAGAAAGCCAGTTCGCTCGGAATGGAAGTGGAAGGCATCAATATCATCGATCCGCTGGAATCTCGGTTGCGCGGACTCTACGCGCGCACTTATTACGAACTGCGAAAGCACAAAGGCGTGTCGCGGGAAATGGCATTCGACACAGTGGCGGACAGCAGCTATTTCGGAACGCTGATGGTGTATCACGGGCATGCGGCCGGAATGGTCTCCGGCGCCACTCACACAACCTCCCAAACGCTTCGGCCGGCTTTCGAGATCATTCGGACCAAACCGGATTTCTCCATCGTTTCAAGTGTCTTCTTCATGTGCCTCGCGGATCGGGTACTCGTCTTCGGCGATTGTGCTGTCAATCCCGATCCGAGCGCGGAGCAACTGGCAGACATTGCGGTGAGTTCCGCGGAGACAGCTAAAACGTTCGGGATCGAACCGTATGTGGCGATGCTCTCCTATTCCACTGGAGAATCCGGAAAAGGTGAAGAGGTAGACAAGGTGAGAAAGGCCACTATGCTTGCGACGAGGCTCCGCCCGGACATCAAAATCGAAGGGCCGATCCAGTACGACGCGGCCGTCGACATCGGGGTGGCCCGGACCAAGATGCCGGGAAGCGAAGTGGCCGGCCACGCGACCGTGTTCATTTTTCCGGACCTGAATACTGGCAACACGACGTACAAGGCGGTCCAGCGCTCGGCCAACGCGGTTGCAGTAGGACCTGTGCTACAGGGACTTAATAAGCCGGTGAACGACCTGAGTCGCGGCTGCACCGTGACGGACATTGTCAACACCGTCGCAATTACTGCCATTCAGGCCCAGGCAATCCGGGAGTCGGCATGAAAGTACTTGTCATTAATTCGGGCAGTTCTTCGATCAAGTATCAGCTTTTCGATATGGATGACCAGTCAGCGCTCGTTGTAGGCATTCTGGAAGAAATCGGCGGGACGGGAAGCCGCCTGAAGCACCGCAAGAAGAACAACAGAGGGGGCTTCACGGAACACATTCATACCGAGCCAACAGCCAATCATCATGAGGGCTTTCGCGTGATTATGGAGGTCTTCTCCGATCCGAACAAGGGATGGAATCTTGGAGATCTGTCCGGAATCGGGCACAGAGTCGTGCATGGCGGAGAAGCCTTCCGAGAGCCAACTCTGATCGACGATTCGGTGATTGCCACCATCAGATCCATGATTCCGCTTGCGCCGCTTCACAACCCGGCCAATTTGACAGGCGTGGAATGGGCTCGAGACCATTTTCCCGAGGTAGCTCAGGTCGCGGTGTTTGACACCGCGTATCACCAGACCATGCCACCCCACGCATATCACTATGCTGTGCCCTACACCTTCTATACGGATCACCATGTGCGAAGGTACGGATTCCACGGGACTTCGCACCGATACGTTGCCAAACAGGCGGCAGTGATCCTTGGCAAGCCGTTGGAAACGCTGAACATGATTACTTTGCACCTGGGGAACGGCAGCAGCGCCACCGCGATCCGGGGGGGCAAAAGCATAGATCATTCCATGGGAATGACTCCTCTGGAGGGTCTTGTCATGGGTACCCGGTGCGGGGACCTGGACCCGGCAATCCAGGGCTATCTTGCTCGGGTAACGGAAAAGACTTGTGAAGAGATCGGCTCGATATTTGAAAATCAGAGCGGGTTGCGAGGGGTTTGCGGTATCAGCGACATGCGCGAGGTGCTTCGCGCGGCTGAATCGGGCGATCCGCGCGCATCGCTCGCGCTGGATATGTTTTGCTACCGAATCAGGAAATATATCGGAGCATATTTCGCTGCGCTGGGACGCCTCGACGCCCTGGTGTTCACGGGCGGCATAGGAGAGAATTCTCCGGAAGTCCGCAGGCGCTGCTGCGAAGGCCTGGCTTCGCTGGGAATCGCGCTGGATGAACATCGCAACCAGGCCGGAAACAAGCAAGCATCGGAGATCCAGTCAGACGAGTCCCGGGTAAAAGTGCTTGTAGTCCCGACAAACGAAGAGCTGGAGATCGCGATCCAGACCGTCGAGTGTATACAAACCGGTTCGCCATCAAAGAAGTAGACTACGGGAGGGATCTATTGTGATTGCCGGGGCACATCGCCGAGGCAATCCCCATGGTGGGACAGGCGTCTCGCCTGTCTATTAGAATGACCGGCTAGATGCCGGTCCCACCGAGCAGGGGACTGCTTTCCCGCGTTCCGCGGGATTTCACTCCTCGCAAGGACAAAATTGTGTCCCCACCGTAAATTATACCGATTGGCCATTAAAAATGTGACTCGGATCTCCATCGTGCCCAGCACTGACCTGGTTCCCAGGTCAGTGGCACCCAATACAAAAAGCATCGCTTGATAGAAGGGGCTACTATAGTTGTTCCCAAAAGCTCTTCCCGAATGAGACCGTCCCGCGTGGGGGGACATCCTAAATTAATCCGAGTTAACTTTCGAGAACTACTATACGTCGGATCAAGGCTTCACGTAGGCATAACCATCTTGTTGGAGTCTGATAAGTTCCACGATCCCTGCGGGGACGCGCTCGCAGGGTTTGATCAGGTCTTCCATGGTCAGGCCCAGGTTGGTAATTGAGTTTCGGCACATGAGAAAGCGGGCGCCGGCCTTGTGCAATTCTTCTATGGTGGAGACGTAATGAACGGCTCTGTCTTTCAGGAACAGGTTCACCGCACTGCCGTTTGCTACGATGAATATCGAGGCGTCCTCTTCGGGAACTTCCTTGAGCAGATTTCTGATGTTGTTTAGCGCCATCAGCAACCCGTCTTCCTGATCCCAGTCTATGTGAAAGACTACTTTTGCGGTCATGGCAACCCTGCCCTATTTCATTCCGTGGTATTCCTGGAGGGACATCACCCTGAAGCCGCCTCCGCGGGCAATGGCCCGGAGACCCAAGGAAAGGGCATTAGCGCCTGCAACAGTGGTAAAGTACGGGACGTTATGGTGCAGAGCCGCTAAGCGTATGTGGTACGAGTCATGGAAGGACTTCTTGTCCGCGGCCGTATTAATAACGAGCATGATTTCGTTTTGACGGATGAGATCAGTAACGTCGACTTCGCTGTCCTCGTGAACCTTTCCGATCAGGGCGCATGGAACGCCGCCGGTACGGAGAGACGCAGCGGTTCCTTCCGTGCACACGAACGAAAAACCGCATTCCTGAAGCCTGCGCGCTACAATAAGCGCCATGCCTTTATCGCGGCCCGCAACGCTCAGGAACACTTTTCCGTTCTTAGGAATGGGGAACTCGGTACTGTACTGGGCTTTCAGGAACGCAGGGCCGAATTCCTCGTCGATTCCCATCACCTCACCGGTGGACTTCATTTCCGGTCCGAGCAGCACGTCCACTCCCGGAAACTTGATAAACGGGAAGACCGCCTCCTTGACGCTCACGTGATTCGGGATAATTTCCTTAGTGAAGCCGAGTTCACGGAGTTTTCTCCCTGCCATGACGCGGGCCCCCAACTTCGCCAGAGGAACTCCAATGGCCTTTGACACGAACGGAATGGTCCTGGAAGCCCTGGGGTTGACTTCAAGGACGTAGATTTCGCCATCCTTCAGGGCAAGCTGCAGGTTCATCAGGCCTTTGACCTTCAGCTCGACTGCAAGCAGTCTGGTTATTCTGCGGATTTCGTCCAGATGGTATCGGCCGAGGCTGTACGGCGGCAAGGAGCATGAAGAGTCGCCGGAATGTATTCCCGCTTCTTCTATGTGTTCCATAATCCCGCCAATCACCACGTCTTCGCCGTCAGCAATCGCGTCCACATCAATTTCCACCGCACCGGTGAGATAGCCGTCCACAAGAATAGGATGCTCCGGAGAGGCCTGCACCACGACTGTGAGGTATTGCTTCAGGTCGTCCTCGTTGTGGACGATTTCCATCGCCCGGCCTCCGAGGACGTAAGAGGGCCGGACCACGACCGGATAGCCGATGCGGCGAGCCACATCCATAACTTCACTGTACGAATGGGCTATGTCATTGGGAGGCTGATTCAAGCCCAGAGCGATCAACATCTCCTTGAATCGCTTCCGATCCTCCGCGCGATCGATAGCGTCCGGCGACGTCCCGATTATGGGAACGCCGGCATTCCAGAGTGGAACCGCCAATTTCAGCGGGGTTTGTCCGCCGAATTGCACGATCACTCCATCCGGCCTTTCGCGCTCGACTATTGCGAGGACATCTTCCTGGGTGAGGGGCTCAAAATAAAGTCTGTCCGATGTGTCATAGTCCGTACTGACCGTTTCCGGGTTGCAGTTGACCATGATGGTTTCGTATCCGTCTTCCTTGAGAGCGAACGCGCCGTGCACGCAACAGTAGTCGAACTCAATCCCTTGGCCGATCCGGTTGGGACCGCCACCGAGTATGATTATTTTTTTCTTATCGGTTACTCCCGATTCGTCTTCATCCTCGTACGAAGAATAGAGGTACGGCGTGTGGGCCTCGAATTCCGCGGCGCAGGTATCAACTCTCTTGAACACGGCGTTTATGCCGAGGCGTTTTCTTGTTTCACGGATTTCGTCTTCAGATTTACCTGTCAAGCGGCCCAGACGAATATCCGAAAAACCGTAGGACTTTGCACGCTTCAGATTGTCTTTCGCGTCCTCGCCTTGCAAAAATCCGGGATTCGAGATTTCATTCTCCAATTCAACGATCTGCTGAATCTGCCCGAGGAACCACTGGTCCACCTTACTGGCTTCGTAGATCTCATCAATGCTTATGCCGGCCCTGATCGCGTCGGCTATGTGCAAAAGGCGGTCGGGGGTGGGCCTGGCAACATGTGCGAGGACCTGATCGCGCGCGAGTCCTGCTCCCAGACGCTCCTCCAGCCCGTAAACGTCTATTTCGAGAGACCTGAGAGCCTTCTGAAGCGACTCTTTGAACGTGCGGCCGATGGCCATTGCCTCGCCGACGGATTTCATCTGCGTGGTCAAAGTATTGTCCGCGCCGGGGAACTTCTCGAATGTGAAGCGCGGGATCTTGGTTACCACATAGTCGATTGTGGGCTCAAATGAGGCCGGGGTCTTTAGTGTGATGTCGTTGGCGATCTCGTCGAGGGTATATCCAACAGCTAGCTTGGCCGCGATCTTTGCTATGGGAAAGCCTGTGGCCTTGGAGGCCAGCGCGCTGGATCGGCTGACCCGGGGGTTCATTTCGATGACCACAACGCGGCCGGTTTCCGGATGCACAGCGAACTGGATGTTGGACCCGCCGGTGTCCACGCCGATTTCTCTTATGATCGCAACAGCCTGATCGCGCAGAATCTGGTATTCCTTGTCAGTGAGCGTCTGGGCCGGAGCTATGGTAATGGAATCGCCGGTGTGGATCCCCATGGGATCGAAATTCTCTATGGAGCATATGATAACTACGTTGTCCGCGCCGTCGCGCATAACTTCCAGTTCGAATTCCTTCCATCCCAGGACAGATTCTTCCACCAGAATACGCCCCACCGGCGAGATCTCCAGGCCCCACCTTGCCAGCTCCTCGAATTTGTCCCGTGAAAATGCAATATTCCCACCGGTTCCGCCGAGGGTAAAGGAAGGTCTGATAACGTTAGGAAAACCTACTTCTTCAGCAATGGCCCATGCCTGCTCCAACGATTCGGCTTGTCCACTGCGAGGCAGATCCAGGCCGATGTTGCTCATGGCCTTCTTGAACAGGTCCCTGTCTTCTGCCTTGTTGATTGCATCTATGCCGGCTCCGATGAGTTCGACGCCGAATTGCTTCAGCACGCCTGCTTCGTGCAGTTCCACAGCCCTATTCAAGGCCGTCTGACCACCCAAAGTGGGAAGCAGCGCGTCCGGTCGTTCCTTCTCGATGATGGTGCTAAGAAAGTCCAGTTTTAGAGGCTCAATATATGTTGCGTCGGCAAACTCCGGATCTGTCATGATGGTAGCCGGATTGGAGTTGACCAGTATCACCCGGTAACCTTCCTCTTTCAGAGCCTTGATAGCCTGAGTTCCGGAATAGTCGAATTCACAGGCCTGGCCGATAATAATAGGCCCTGACCCTATGAGGAGAATGGACTTGATGTCTGTTCGTTTCGGCATTTTTATGGCTTTTCTGAGAATAATTTGTGGCTCAGGGATTCCGGCAAGAAGACCCTTGGCTTCAAGCAATCCCGAAGATCCAAGTCACCCGAGACTATAGGGTCGCCGTGTGAAAATTTCAAGGGGAACACCATTTTTCCCCGAAGCTCGAGTCAGAACCAAAATTCGAGCATGCAATTGACCCTGGAGTCGCGGCTTGATAGAAAGACATGATGCCTTTTCAATCCAGAGTGACTGAAATCAGAGCCTTCCTCAAAGATTCGTGGGCACTTGGCTGGCCCATGATCCTGATAATGTTCTTTCAGTTCTCCATTGGCCTTACCGATGTCTATGTAGCGGGTAAGCTGGGGACCGACGTTCTGGCCGCGGTCGGGTACGTGGCGCAGCTCTACTGGACCCTAGTGATTCTGGCCAACGCTATCACCGTCGGAACAGTATCTATGGTCTCCCAGGCCTACGGTGCAAAATCGAACCGTGGGGTCAGGAACATCACTGCCAACGCGGTGGTCATGGGACTGGCGATCTCAGGGGGGATGACGTTTATTGCTTTGATGTGGCCGTCCCAACTGGTGCGGCTCGCAGGAATGCCGGAAGGCATTCAGGCCATCGGAGAGGCTTTTGTCAGGATTTTTGCCCTGGTTCTTATCCCGACTTACATGATGATCATAACCGGCGGAGTCCTGCGAGCATCAGGCCGCATCCGTATCACCTTGATCAACAATTTTATCGCATCCGCGGTCAACGTCATTGCATCCTTGGGTCTCGGGCTGGGTTTGGGACCTTTTCCTTCCCTGGGTTACTTGGGCATTGCATGGGCCACTGCTATCGCTACGACCCTCGGCATGGCCCTTAACCTGATCCACATTTTCTGGGGGCCGGGCCATGTAACCTTGAGGGCCCTGATGAGTCCGCGGTTCCCCTGCTTGAGGAATCTCGCCAAACTCGGCGTTCCACCCGCGCTTCAGCAAACCGCGTGGAACGCGGGGACCCTCGTTATCTACTTTCTGGTGGGCCGGATGGAGGGTGGACAGATCATCGCGCTGGCCGCGATGACAGCGGGGGTCAGGATAGAAGCGATAATCTTTCTGCCCATATTCGCGCTGAACATGGCAGCCGCGGTCTTGACCGGCAATCGGATTGGCGCGGGGGACGTCGCAGGGGCCCGATCCGGAGCCAAAGCCACCGCAGCATTGTGCTTCGCCATCATATTCATACCTACCCTGGCGATCTTCATATTTGCTCCGTGGCTATCCACTCTGTTGACCGGCGATCCGGCAGTGCTCGAAGAAATGACACGCTATCTCAGAATAAACATGATCGGTATGCCTTTCATGGCCATCGGGGTCACGCTCTCAGGAGCATTGCAGGGCGCAGGGGACACATACGCCACCATGAGGATCATTTTCATAGGGATGTGGCTTCTTCGAATACCATTCATATTGGCTGTGATTCACGTTTTGCGAACGGATGCCGTAGGCGTGTGGTGGGCCATGACCATCTCCATCATTCTAATGTGCGGCATGCTTATTCAAAGGTTTCGCGGGGAGGCCTGGACAAAGGCCTCCATAGACGAGAAGAACAAGACCATGCTCTGGGAAGCATGCCTTGGCCGAGACCCGGTTAAGGAGGGACGGAAACTTCCTACGGGGGGCGATGGCTGATTTAGTTTGATGGAGTTGGACAACCGGTGACCGAGCAGGCACTAACCGGTAATTTGTAGGCTCTGGAGGTGGCCTTCCACCTGGTTCACAAGGGCTTCCACTCTCAGAACCGTGGAGTCTCTGTCCAGAGGCTGATCCCAGTCTCCCACAAATTCATAACGGAACCGTACGGCAAAAGTGTTGTACTCGACCAGGTCCCACAGACCCGACACATCGGCTCCAAGATCCTGCAGAGCGTTCAGCAGGACGCTCAAGTCATGGGTTAATGGGTACTCTACACCGAGGAGTGCAAGCCAGGCTTTCAACGCCTTCTCAATTGCCTGCTGAATATGGAACCCGAAGATCTCCTCCTCGAAAACGTTTGGGTCCATCATCCCCTTTAAGGCCTTGAGATCCTTTTGTGCCATACTGAGCATCAGGCTTGCTTGCTTAGGGTCGCTCATAGAGGACCTTGCCCTCTCTCAACGCCTTGGCCACAACGTTATTCAAGGAATCGCGCCAGTACTCCACTTCATCTCGGCTATAGACCAGGAGATCTTTGGATATTGGAAACCCGGCCAGGATTTTCCAGAGTCGGGCCATTTCTTTCCGCCGGCTTCGCTTCTCTCCAAAGGGCTCTGATTCAACTATTAGAAGGTCAATGTCCGACCCTTCGTGAAAATCCCCCCTGGCCCGGGACCCGAAGAGTACTATCTTCTCGGGATTTACCGCCTTGACGATCTCCCGCACCATATTTGCAGTGATCTCTTCGTGATCTGCGGTGTCCATTCGCCTAGCCCTCACATTGTTCTTCGGGGGCGGGTTCCACAACCAAACACGGGACATTCCCCAGCCGCGTGACATTCTAGCTTGGGTTCTCGTGCACCCCTCAAGGGATCATGCCTCAAGGGAGTTATAGCGGTTGTGATCGCGGCGAACAAGCCCGACGATTTTGCGCCACAACATTGCGATTGCTATGCCCATCTTAATGAATAGCGTACCGAAATCGTTGCCCGCAACAAGGTGCGCGTGCAAATGAAATATCACCTGACCGCCGCCACGATTTACATTGATGAAGAAACGGTACCCTGATTGTGCGACACCCAGGTCCACGGCAAGCTTCTTCGCCACATCGCTCATGTGGGCCACAAGGGGGTCCCCGCGGGGGATATCGTTCAGCGTGGGGACATGCTTGCGAGGAACGATCAACACGTGAATCGGGGACGCTGGACGCGCATCCCAAAAAGCCACCGTTGTGTCATCCTCGTAGATCTTCCGAGCAGGAAGCTCTCCGTTAATTATCTTACAGAAAATGCAATCTTGCATGGATCAACCCGGCTCCCGCCAAGTCCTCGACACTAAATGCGCGTGCAGGTGAAAGACCATCTGGCCGCCTCCCGGGTTGACATTAATGACAAATCTGTAGCCCGGTTCAGCCACCCCGAAATCTGCCGCGATGCGGCTTGCCACCTGCCCCAAATGCGCAAGGATTTTATTGTCCGGCGGTATGTCGTTCAACGTAGGTATGTGCTCGCGGGGCACAATGAGAATGTGCAGCGCCGCGGCAGGATTTGCATCCCAGAATGCTACAACCAGTTCGTCCTCGTAAACTTGCTTCGAGGGCTTCTTGCCCTGAATTATGTCGCAAAAAATGCACTCCGAATAAGAATCGCTCATGTGTGCCGTCCTGATACAAAGGTGATTTCAGATTGGCAATACTGATGGACTTTCAAAAAATTAAACCGACCGCGCCTGACTGCGAATCCGCATAACCTGCACGGGGAAACCGCCCACTATTTACGCTGGCCGGGAACTCCTGCCCCTTGCCGGATAAGGTTGAGCATGTCCTGCCCCGCCTTCATTTTGTCTCCCACACCTATCGTGATCTTCCATGCGCCGTCGGCTTTCCCCAGGATGGAGAACGCCTTATTGGCGAATTCTTCTCCGCTGCCAAGAGTAGCCACCTTGTCGAATTCAACAATTGCCCAGTTATTGTCCGGCGGCAGGATCGTCACCCGCTGGATTCGGCAGTGGTACTTCTTCACCCCGAGGCTTTGGACGGCCGCGATTTCTTGGTCTATGAATGCCTTCGCCCCATTGCCCACAACGTTTTCCGCCAGGAATCGCTGATCGTTGTTAACCGTAGCTTGACAGACATCCGCGACAACCTTCGCCACTTTGGATTCCTCAGTGGCCCAGGGAAGCCATAAAGCGAACACCGGACCGGCTGATGACAAGAGCGACAGCATTAACAGAAGCGGGAGGCCTCGAATAAAGGCATGCTTTATACCTTTAATGAAAGGCATTTGAGTCATGATGCAGCCTCGCTGCGAGATCGGGAGCGCTAAAACAATCTGCGGCCCCTATTTTGAGGCCTATCTCATAGCAAGAGAAGCGCCTCATGTCCAGCCATCTTTTGGCGCGAGGGTATCCATTCACTCACGGGTCGGAAAGATTGTCATTGCGAGCGTAGCGAAGCAATCTCAGCGGTTGAAGGCAGAGATTGCTTCGTCGTTTCACTCCTCGCAATTGTAGGACCGGCAGTCCGCCGGTCCCTCGGCGGCCGGCGAGACGCCGGCCCTACCTGCGCTCGTCTTCGGCTACTCTCTCCGGAGCGGAAAAATCTCAAATCGGAACCGGTCGATCATGGCCCCTGCTATGCCTCGCGGGGCAACGAGCATAACAGCCACACACACTACACCCAAAAGGAGCATTCCCACGTTGAACCATTCCGAGAATAGCTGCTGTAGAATCACAAAGATCAGCGCGCCGATAATTGGCCCCTCAATGGTGCCGATTCCTCCGATTATGACTATTATCAACAGCCTGACAGTCCAATCAATGCTGAAAGCCTTGTACGGCTGGATGAATATCTGGTGCACATACAACACCCCGGCAGCAAGACCCGTAACAAGCGCGGCGATCAAAAAGCAGTACAGCTTGCATCGGAACACTTCTACGCCAGCGGTTTGGGCGGCCTCCTCGTCATCACGCATTGCCATCAAGCCCAGCCCCAGCTTCGATCTCAGGATAGAATAAACGAGAAGGACCGATCCCAGGCCTACCAACAGAGCAGCATAATAGATCTGATAGAGCGGTACCTTGTAAGCCGGCTGTACAAACAGCCCCATCCCGTAGCGCACGTACGACCAGTTGCTGAAACAGATTCCGAGCGCTTCCGCGACTATCCAGGTGCCCACCGCGAAATAAACGCCTCTTGTCCGAAACAATGGAACAGATATGACCAGAGCGAACAGCAACGAAGCCGCGCCACCCATAAGGACGCCTGCCCAGAGTGGCGCATCATGATTGACCGACAACGCGGCAAGCGTGTATCCTCCCAGGCCGATGAAGCTCTGCTGGCCCAGGGACATCAACCCGGAATAACCCGCGAGAAGGTTCCACATCTGGCTGAAAGCGACGTATATGAGAAACATCATCGCAAGGGCCATCATATATTCCGACCCCCAGAACGGGACCGAAGCCAGTCCCGCTACAAACAGTGCGATGATGCACAACCGAATCACACGCATGACGCTACCTATGGGCCCTTTTCCCGAAGATACCCTGCGGTCGCAAGGCCAATACGACAAGAAGGACCAGGTAGCCCGACAAAAGTTGAAACCCCGGCCCTAAAAAATGCGCGCCGAGGAGCTGGGCCAGCCCCAGGATCATTCCTCCCAAGAGCGTTCCAATCATACTCCCCACACCACCGATGATGACAACGCCAAACGCTATGATGAGATACTGCGGGCCGGTATGAGGATAGAAAGTGAATGTCATGCCAACCAGGATCCCAGCTATTGCCGCGGTCATTGCAGCGATGCCCATCGCATAGGCGTAAGTGATGCCCGTGTCGACACCCATCAACTGCGCGGCGCCCTCGTCGTCCGAAGCGGCCCGAATAGCTCTCCCCAGATTAGTGCCCTTGAGAAACCGGTGCAGCGCAGCGATCGTGATGATGCCCACAAGAAACCCTATGAGGTACGGAACCGGCACTCTCAGAGTGTCAGAAACGCGGATTGTGCGCACTGACAGGTCAGTCGCCAGGGATCGGGCATCCGGGGAAAAGACCAGCAAGAGTGCATTCTGTAAAATGACCGAGACCCCGAGAGTCACGATCAAAGGCGGCTCCATTCCTTGATGCAGCACTCGATTGAACAGGTATCTTTGCATAAGGAAGCCGACAACAAACATGGCCGGGCCGACAATGACAATAGAAAGTAGTGGGTTTACTCCGGCCATCCCCGTACACACCAGGCACAGATAGCTTCCCACGATCATCAGGTCGCCGTGTGCCAGGTTGACCATCTTTACAACCCCGAAGATCATGGACAACCCGACCGCCACTGCCGCGTATAGCCCGCCGAGCAGAATGCCGTTCAAAATTGGTTGTAAAAGGTCTTGCATGGGCAATCCTTGAAGATAAGTCAGTTATACCGGTTGCCAAAAGTAATGTCCGTTTGGCCAGAAGATAATCAATCTGGTCTTCAGATCGTATCTGCGGAGCCTACTTTTCAAGAGCGTTATATCGCCCGTCGTTCCCGCGAAGGGGGGAACCCAGGAAATCCCGCGAGACGCGGTCCTGGATTCCTGCCTCCGCAGGAATGACGGAATGGAGTGCTTGCCAATCGGACAAAAATTATGGCAACCGCTATAAAGACCCAACAATCGGACATGGGTAACGTTTCCCCGGGGCCGGATCAGCGCTCCATGGAGGGATGAGCCATGGAAACTGTCTCAAGACTCGGAAGGAAGTCCAATTCGTGGCACGACCAGCAATGGTTTGGCTCTTGTCGCCCTCACCCCGGCCCTCTCCCAAAGGGAGATCGAGCCGTCTGGAGCCGCTACTATGGCACCAGGCCTAAATACACGTCGACCACCTCTCGCGCAGCCATGACATCACGAGGGTTGCCGGAAGCTAACATTCTGCCGTTTGACAGCACCAGCAGCCGTTCCACGCCGTGCACCATCATTCGCGGTATATGTTCCACCCAGATGATCGTTATGCCCGTTTCATGCAATTGGCGGACTATTCGCAGGACCTGCTGCAACTCGGCATCCGTCACTCCGCCGGCGATTTCGTCCAGTAAGAGCAGCCTCGGGCTCGCTCCAAGGGCTCGGGCCAGTTCGAGCATCTTCCGTTCAAGCGAGTTCAAGGCTGATGGGAAATCGTTTTTTCTGCCGGACAATCCGGTCTGCTCCAGGAGACCCTCGGCTTTGGACCGGCCTTCTCGCTGACTCAGACCTCCGCCGTGAGTAACGGGTACAAGGACATTTTCGTACACTGTTAATCGGGGGAAAGGCCGTGGTACCTGATATGTCCTTCCAATCCCCAGCCTGGATCTGGCGGAAGGCGATTGGCCGGAAATATCCTCGCGGTCCAGCGCAATGGAACCCCGGTCCGGTTTCGAGCACCCTGCCAAAAGGTCGAACAGAGTGGTCTTACCCGCTCCGTTTGGTCCGACCAGGCCCAGCAGGGCCCCTCGCCCCACCTGGAAAGAGAGGTCGTTCACCGCTTTGACGCGGCCGAATTCCTTGGTGAGATGGCTTACCGTTAAAATGTCCGTCATGCTTACACGGCGGGATTGTGAAGGACGCCGGGCCGGAACCGCCACGGCCCGCGGTCTGATTACCTTCAGTTTGTCAGGGGTTAACAGGAATTGGGAACATGAGTTCGGCTGTCTTCGGGATCTCTCGATGTCCCTTATTGTAGATAATTTCCAACTCCCACGGCCATCTTTTTCCTTTTACCCACTGGCCGCCCACCAGCGGGGTTTCGGCATAATGTTTGTCATTATACTTGATGTGTCCCACGATTGTATCCATATCCGTCGCGGCCACAGCCTGCCGAATCTTTTCCCGGTCCAGGCTGCCGGCGCGTGAAAGAGCGTCGAAAGCAATTTCAAGGGCCGCGTATTTGAAACCGATAGGCTGGGTCCAGGGCTTGCCGGTTTCTTTGCTCCAGGCTTCGCAGAGTGTCTCAGCAGTCTCACCGGTCAGCGACGACTTGAAGGGATGATGAGGACTCCACCAGACTTCCGACGTCAATCCCGCGGCTAGATCGCTGCCTATCGCCTGAACCGCGGATGGAAACAGAATTGCTTTGCCGATGCTAGCGACCTTGGGTACGAACCCCAACTGCCTGCACTGGCGCCAGGCCGCGGCCCAGTCAGGGGGAATGACGACTCCCGTGACTATTTCTACGTTTTCCTTTTTGAACAGGTTGACAAATCCGGTGTAATCTCTCGTGAAATGAGGAAATCTCCCCGGATCGATCACTCTGTATCCGCGTGGGGGAAGCTTTTTCTTGAACAGGTCCGACCATTCCTTGCCATCCGCATCATTCGGCCAGAAGCCGCCCACAACTTTGTTGGTCCGATCTGCACACAAATCCCACATGCCGATGTAGAGGTCCGTCAGGGCATCAACTGTCCAGAACGCATGGTAACACCACTTGTAAGGACCTCCTGTCATCCACGCCTCCACCGGTGCGTCCAGCGAGATGCACGGCATCCCATAACGCTCGCAAATCGCGGCCACCGGATTGACCGTATCCGGCGTGTGCAGGACAACCATGAGGTCTATTTGATCCTGGAGGATCAGCTTCACCGCGACTTCACCCGCTCTGGTCGGATCACTCTCGGTGTCGACCATCTTCATTCGGACGGGCAATTTCTTGCCATGCTCTTCGACATAAATTCCGCCTCGGCCATTGATTGCTGCCAGGGCCCGTTCATTGGCCCAAGGGGAGGCTTCTCCGAAGTCAGCGAGAGGTCCTGTGGATGGGTTGGGCAGGCCGACCAGGATGTGGTCTCGTCTCTTGGAAGCCCTGGCGACAGGGCCAGGCGACAACGCAGATGTCATTGCGAAAGCTGTTCCCGCGAGCCCGACTTTCTTGAGAAAGTCGCGCCTGCTTTCGAGCCGCCCGGTTTTGCGTTTCAATACCAGTCTCCTCATCCAATACCGACTCGCGCTCAAAGAAAGGGATTTGGGTGCCCATTTTGTCCGGCACTGATCTGCGCAAGCGGTTTGGCGCTACCCTATACCAGTTCGAGGTCAAAGAAGTGATCTAGGTGGGAGTAGATTTATGGTCGACCGTCAAAATCCCTCCTGACCCCCCTTTAAAAAAGGGGGGAAGTCAGGGCATTACCCCCCTTTCCGAAAGGGGGGGTGGGGGGATTTATTGATACGGACCAGATCCGGATATCACCTCTTTGATAGCGCATCGGTATTACCGCTAGGTTTTTCGTTAGATTGCGGATCGGCATGAAGCGTACTGTCGTGCAAGCACCGAAAACATGCAACCAATAAATTACGGGGAGAACCTTTTTGCAGCAAAGGTTCTCCCCGTAGTTTTCGGCCCCCTGTGGAGGCCGTTTTATCATGCCAAGGGCCTGTCAGCGAACCCTGAAAATCGGATATGGGTTACGGCCGTATGCGACTCCGTGGCAAGGCAACTTCACCGACGGGCATGCCGTGTCAAAGGCGCAAGTCACCGCCTGGGGCTGAAACGCGGGAGGCCGGCATGGAACGGCACATGGATTGAGCACTGGCGGAAAAAGGCAAGGCGCTGAATAAAATTGATTAAAGCATTCGGCATCGCGCTGACATCCGAAGGTGAACACAGCGAAACAGTTTCCCAACGGGGCCCATACCAGCGCAACCATACTTGAAAAGAGCAGGATACAGATCAATCGTTTCATTGCAATCTCCAGGGATGAAACCCGGCAGCCTGTTTCATCCGTAAGATAAACTCAATAAATTTAATACAATAATAGCACTAAAGTAAGCATAATGTCAAGAATAACATTAATTATTCATTACCCATCGAGTTATGGAGGAAGTGAGCGTCATTGTCGTGATGGCAGGCAGTTGTGGGGCAGGCTTTCCAGCCTGCCTAAACTAGAGTCTCACCGACGGCAGGCTGGAAGGCCTGCCCAACAAAAACAGTCCACTCATTACATGACCCAATGTTCTCAATCAATCATCACAAGGCGCAGTCAGCATTGGTCGTCATGATAGTTTGACCTTTTGGCTGGTCGTTGGCATCTTAGATAAAGTATTATCAAGGCTGCCTACAACAGGAAGTTGCCAGAACCAGATACCCGAGGAGGGGCCATGCCAAATTACCGGAAGCAGCAATTGGGGATTCCTCGAGGAGCCGGTAAACCAAAGAAACGAGAATTTGAGAACTTCCGCGCCACCGAATTGTATTGCCCGAAGTGCCAAAGGTCCATGCCTGTTAGAGAGCGGTTGCTGCTAATACTTCCCGAAGGCGAAAAGTACGAATATCTGTGCGCCCGCTGCGGCACGTCGGTGGGCGACAAAATCGTGAAGGAAGAACCAAAGCCTATCCTGATTATCTAGAACCGATGCTATCCAGGCCAATACACTTGTCATTGGCCACGCCAGCCGCCAACAATCCGAAGCCCCTTGCCTTTCATCTGCGGCCAAGTCTCACGATGTATGCCAGGCCCGGTATTCCCAAAGCAAACGCCCAGAAAAAAGATAGAACGCGAAACACCAATGTGGCGGCCAAAGATCGCGCGGGGTCCAATCCGAACATTTGAGGCACCTGGATGACCACCGCGTCGAAAATACCTAAAGACCCCGGGGTAATTGGTATCAGATTGGCCACGTTGCCGAGGCTCGACGTTACAAGCACAGCGGAGGCCGACAACGGCATCCCCAGAGCCCTATAGATAAGATAAAAAGCGGCCGCCAGAGCAAAGGCAATGACAAGCAAAGAGCAAGCCAGCGAAAAAAGCAGCCGGCGATCTCTTGTCAGGAGGTGCCAAGAATGCGCCGCTTGGAGGACCAGTCCCAACAGGCCGGTCATCTCACGCTTTACAGGAGGAGGAAACAAGCTCAGGTACAGGCAAAAAACGAAAAGCGCCACCACAATGACGGTCAGGGCCGGATGAATAAATCCATGAATCCAACCCAGGGCTATGAGCGCGACAATGGCCAGGGCGCTGTTTATTAGAGCCACCAGCACAGCGGTGCCGGCGTAGATTGCCGCAAACGCCTGGAAATCCAACCCGTGGACCTTCTTCAGATACAAAGCGAGTCCGCCGGAACCCCCTCGCATCGGCATTATGAGGTTCCCGAGAAGCATCCCCGCGGTGAGCGCCATCAACTCCAAATAGTGCAGCGAAAGCCCAAAATGATTTAAGAACGCGTTCATTTGGTACGCGTTTATCACGTAGCATGCCAGAATCAAGAATCCCGCGGCGACTGCCTCCGGCAAGGAAATCGAAGCCACGAAAGCAAAATCCTGGCGGTTGGCGTACACGTAGTACGCGCTCAAGCCGATGAACGCTACCACAATCCCATATCCCAGGACCGCGCGTGCAACCCTTCCCCCGCGGTCGGCTGGGACAGCCTTCCCGTTTTGCGTTTCTCCTTTGTTAAGAATTCCGGACATAGATCATACCCGAGCCATTCTCGCTTCCGTGCCGCGCCGTGGGATAAGACCATATAGCCCGCACGGGCGTCCTGTCCAGCAAATCCTCTTATGACCGGCCGCTCTTCATGTAAACGGGGAAGTTCCGGAATGGTGTTTCACCGCAGTAGGCACGCAGATGTAGGGGCGCCGCATGCCGTGGCCCTATTCCGCGATCTCCGCGGCCTCTGCGGTGAAAGCTCTTCAGCCTTGATCGGCTCTTAGCCAGAGGGGCGCCATCAAGTCCCTCATTTTCTTTGTGTTGGCTTTCAGCCATTCTTTACTGGGGTATTTCCCGCAACAAATACGGCCGCGCAGTTCTTCCACGAGTGGATGGCGGGGAAATTTTTCCTTGAATTCCTCGTAGGTATGGCAAAATTCACGAAAGGCCGATGGCATGGTAGTCTCCAGATCCTTAAATAATAACCATCATAATCATCCGTCATTAAAGTTAGACCATCATACAAAATTTATGTTCCATTGATTATTATCTGTTATTACAAAACTTATTAACTAAATCATGCCAGTTGGCACAAATTCTGACCTTTGGAACTGCCGGCGCTCAGAGAACTCGGTAGGGCCCAGAGCCTGCCCCGGACCGCGATCCGGGGTCCCTGCCAGGTCACGCCCTAGGCGTGATTGATTGGTATCCTAAAAAGGTGCCGGCACGAGGGCCGGCACCTGATTGGCTGTTGGGTGCCACTGACCTGGGCACCAGGTCAGTGGTGATTTGGACCCATGGTAATTGCCAAAATTGATGTCCGTTGGCCCCCGACGGCCCTCCTGCCATTTCTGCTTTGCACACCCCGTCGTTCCCGCGAAGGCGGGAACCCAGGGAATCCAGCGAGACGCGGGACTGGATTCCTGCCTCCGCAGGAATGACGGAATGGAGTTCCCCCGAAACGGACAAAAATTTGACAACTACCATAAGTCATCCTCACCGTTTGAAAGCGAACCCGTATAAGAGGCGCTTTTCGTAATCAAACACTGTCTTTGACATTTGCTGCAACTCGAAACCGCGCGAGTATCCAGACGGTCCAAAAAAAACGGGCGGCCATTTGGCCGCCCGCGGGCTTCACAACTCCCCTAAAATCAGGAAACGCGGAACTTGTAAACTTCGTTGGTGTGCGGATCAATCACGTGGACCGCGCACGCGATGCACGGGTCGAACGAATGGACCGTGCGGAGAATCTCAAGCGGTTTCTTGGGATCTGCCACAGGCGTACCGATCAGGGCGTTTTCCACAGGACCTTTCTGGCCTTTGGCATCAGCCGGTCCAAGGTTCCAGGTGGAAGGAACAACTTGCTGGTAGTTCTTGATTTTGCCCTTCTCGATATTGATCCAATGCCCGAGGCTGCCACGAGCCACGTCGGCCAGACCGGCTCCCATACCGCTTGTGCTCTCGTCAAGCTTGTACGAGGTAAAGGTCTTGGTGTCACCCTTCTTGATGTTCTCGATTAGATCCATGGTCCACTTTTCGGCTCTCTTGGCATTGACCAGGCACTTAATGCCGCGGGCCGCCAACCGGCCGAGGGTGGAGAACAGCGCGTCGGGACCGACTTGCAGCTTCTTGAGGGCCCCGTCCACGTTTTCTTTGATTTCCTTGTTTCCACCGACATAGGAAACCAGGCACTGAGCCAGAGGACCGACTTCCATGACCTTGTCCTCGTACCTGGGGGCCTTGAGCCAGGTGTACTTGCCATTTGTGTCAGGCTTGGCGCCCTTGAGCGCGTCACCCATCAGCGGCTTGGTTTCGCCTACGGAAGGATGCAGAGGCTTGTCACCCTCATACCATGCGTGTGACACGTCTTCGGTGATCTTCGACACATCCACAGGCGCCAGCTTCAGTTCGCCGTTGAGGATGGCCCCTCTCGGGAAGTAGAAGGTCTCGGGTTCTTTGTCGCCTTCAGCGAAGTCGCCGAACGCGAGGAAGTTCTTGTTTCCACCGATTTTCGCCCAGTGCTTGTAGAAGCCGGCCACTGCAAGCAGGTCGGGGATGTAGACTTCCTCGATGAAAGCTATCTGCTCTTTGAGCATGTACAGATAGTGCGCGATGCGGTCCGCATCGAGCTGTTGGATGACTGTGACGCCGCCCGGGAGGTGGCCCTGGAGGTGGGGGTTCTTCGCTCCCCAGATGGCAGTCATCTGCGCGGCATGGACCTGTTGGCGAAGGTTGTCCAGATAATGTCCCACCGCCATGAGGTTGGCTTCAGGCGGGAGCTTGTAATCCGGGTGGCCCCAATAGGCGTTGGCAAAGGGACCCAGTTGGCCGGAGTCCACAAAGGCCTTGAGTTTGCCCTTAAGCCCCTCGTAATACTTCTTGCTCTGCGGGCGGCCACTGACCGCGTTGGACAGGTCCGCGGTCTTACCGGGTTCCGCCTTCAGAGCGGACACCACGTCGACCCAGTCAAGCGCACACAACTGATAGAAATGCACCGGATGGTCGTGCATGTTCTGCGCCGCATGGGTGAGGTTACGGACTATTCTGGCGTTGGGCGGGATTTGAATCTTAAGCGCGTCTTCAACAGCCCTGACGCCGGCCAGTGAGTGAACCAAGGTGCAAACGCCGCATGAACGCTGCGTAAGCAGGTGAGCATCTCTCGGGTCTCTGCCCTGGAGGATGATCTCAAGGCCCCTGAAGAGAGTCCCGCTACTCCAGGCGTCTTTCACCTTGCCATTCTGAATTTCTACCTCTATGCGCAGGTGACCCTCGATTCTCGGGATGGGGTCAACGACGACTCTTGCCATAGTATCGCTCCTTTTCGATGTTCATCTTAAATCGTAGGTTGAGTTACTGGTGACAACCCGGATCTAGCTTTTCTGAACGTAGAAGGGGCTCATGTTGTCCCAGAATCCCGGTTCGCTGCACCCTATGCAGGGGTGACCCGCGCCGATGGGCCAGTTGGTTCCCTGGTTCCACTTGATGATCGGGCAATTGTTGTGAGTCTCGGGACCCTTGCAACCCACCTTGTACAGGCACCAGCCCTTGGCAGCGCCTTCGTCACCGAACTCCTTGACGAACTCTTCGTTCTCAAAGTGTCCTCTTCTCTCACAATTGTCGTGAATGAGGTACTGGTAAGCGAACAACGGCCTGCCTTTGTCGTCAAGCGCAGGGAGCTTGCCAAGCAAGAGGAAATGCACAACTGTGGCAACCATGTTGTCGGCATTGGGCGGACATCCATTGAGGTTGACCGTCTTCAACCCGGTGGCTTCCGCAATGCTCTTGGCGCCGGTGGGATTAGGAGCGGCAGCCTGTACGCCTCCGGAACATGCGCAATTGCCTACGCAAATCACCGCCGCGGCGTTTTGGCCGACTTTCTTAGCTATTTCCAGAAACGTTTTGCCATGGATTTGGCCGTACACGCCGTTGTCCTTGGTCGGAATCGCTCCTTCCATGATCGCTATGTACTTGCCCTTTTCCTTGTTCACCACGTCATCCAGAACCTGCTCCGCCTGATCGCCGGCCGCGGCCATAATGGTCTCGAAATAGGCCACGTTGAGAACGTCCAGAACGATGTCTGCCGCCCACGGATATGTGGTGCGAATGAAAGACTCCGCGCACCCGGTGCACTCGGCAAACTGCAACCACACCACGGTGGGGCGTTTGGCGGCCACGGCTTCTGCTATCCTCGGAGCAAAGGACAGAGGAAGCCCCAAAACGGTGGCCATGAACCCGCAGAACTTCATGAAGTCCCGCCGGGTAACGCCTTTAACTGCCAACCTTTCGGGAACATCAAAAGACTTGTCCATTATTAACCTCCTTGCATAGACTCTCGGATCTACCTTCTACTCAGTATCACACGGAAGCAAGCTTCGAAATGCCGACCCCCCTCACAGCATTTCGGCTCCCTGTGGGAACACGACAGTTTGTATTATTTTGATCTGTTGGAAATCGTTTAAAAGCGAAACGCAATAAAAACATTCCTTGTAGAGCGACCGCTACACTACTTTACATAAGCGTGAAAATCAAGCCGAATATACAGCGATTCCGCAGTGCTACATTTTATTTCAGCGTAACACGAGGGTCTATACGCTTTACTGAACCTCTGATGCCGCAACGCTGCAATTATCAAGGAACCTTTGTCAGCTAACCGCCCGTTCCTACTTCACTATCCTCGGAAGCCATAAGTCAGGCATTCCGTCCCAAATTTCACTCCTCGGAACACCTTTACCGGTGACCGACTCGAGAATTTCCTTAATCTGCATCCGGCCAAGTTGTCGCGGCATATCCTGTTCGATCGAGGAAGGCTCACAGGCTTTCTCGCGCGGCGGTGAGAGTCCTTTCAATGTCCTCATCGCTGTGGGCCGCGCTGACAAACCAGGCTTCGAAAGGAGACGGTGCCAGATAGATGCCTCTGTCGAGCATTCCGCCGAAGAATTGGACAAATGCCCCTCTGTCTGCCTGCAGGGCCTCTTCGTATGAAGTCACCGGGCCGGGATGGAAAAACACGGACAGCATGGATCCGACTCTGTTGATAGTGTGGGGGACGCCTTTCTCGCGGAGAATCTCCGCCATCCCTTTTTCCAGTATCGCGGCTTTTCTTTCAAGGTCAGCGTAGGGGTTGTCTCTCAGAAGAATCTTGAGGGTGGTCAGGCCTGCTGCAACCGCCAAGGGATTCCCTGAAAGCGTGCCGGCTTGATAGACCCCTCCGACAGGGGCCAGATGTTCCATGATGTGCCTTGGGCCCCCGAACGCGCCTACGGGCAATCCGCCACCGATGATTTTGCCCAGGCAGGTCAAATCGGGCAATACTTCGTAAAGTTGCTGCGCACCGCCTGCTGACAGACGAAACCCGGTTATGACTTCATCGAAGATCAACAAGGCGCCTTCCCTGCTGCAAACGGCCCTGAGGCCGGCTAGGAATCCCGGTTTGGGAGGGACAACCCCCATATTCCCGGCCACGGGTTCCACCACCACAGCCGCCAGTGTGCCCGGATTTTGCTCTATCCAGTTCTTGACCGCATCCAGATCGTTAAACGGGAGGACGACAGTGTGTTCAACCACTCCCGACGGCACACCCATCGAATCGGGAATGGCGAACGTTGCCGCGCCGGAGCCGGCGCGGGCGAGCAGGGCGTCGCTGTGGCCATGATAACACCCGGAGAACTTGATTATCGTGTCTCTTTTCGCGAACCCTCGCGCCAGTCGAATTGCGCTCATGGCCGCCTCAGTTCCGGAACTGACAAGCCGGACCATGTCAATTGACGGCACCATTTCGGTGATGGTTTGCGCCATCTCCACCTCACGTCTGGTAGGGGCGCCGAAAGACGTTCCGTCCTTCATTGTCCTTTCCAACGCCTGTAAGACCTCCGGGTGCGCATGGCCAAGAATCAGCGGACCCCATGATCCGACGTAGTCAATGTACTCGTTCCCGTCCTCGTCCATAATCCGGCATCCCTTACCGGACCGTATGAAACGCGGAAGTAACCCGACTGATTTGAAGGCCCGCACAGGAGAGTTCACACCTCCGGGAATGACTTGAACCGCGTCCTTAAACAGCTCTTCAGACACTTTGCTGACACTCATCAATCGCCACCTTCCAGATCCCCTTCATCAAAATAGGTCATACTCACCTTTTTTAGCTCGCGCTCGCTGAACAGGATTTCGTAGTCCCCCAGGCCCGTTGTTTCGGACATTCGGCGGACAATGTCCAGGCACTCTTCTTGTGAGGCTGCGTGAACCATTGTGAAAAGCGTCCCCCCGTTTTTGCCGAAAGGGGGCCTCTCATAGCAGTGGGTAACCTCGGCAAAGGATGCGAGACGCTCTCCGACCTGTTCTATCCTCTCCGGTTGAACTTTCCACACTATCATGCCGTTAAACCCTATGCCGGCTTCAATATGCCTTATCATGGCTCCGATCCGGCGGATGATCCCCTGTTCCAGCATGCTCTTTGTGCGCCGGATCACCTCATCCTCGGATACCTTCAGGTCTTTTGCCAATTGGTCGTATGGCTCGGGCGAATCATCAAGATCTCCCTGGAGGGCTACCAGGATCTTCTTGTCCAACGGGTCCAGTTCAACGTGAGACATTTGCAACCGTCCACCGGAAGGATGGTAACACCTTTGTGTTACGATGGGGGAGGCATGCAGGGGGAGATGCGTCTCCACCTCCATGGTCACCGGGCGCAGAGCCGCCTCAAGCCCGGTGAACCCTTAGACACATTGCTATGGCTTCCTACGTATAATTCCTTTACTATATACATCAAATGAAGGCTGTGAACAGAGAAAATGCGGACCTTTGCATTGTGTTCCCCATGGGCATGGAGGCCTATCCTTTTCTCCGCCGTGTGGAAGTGCTTCGCAGGTGGAAAAGCGGCGGTGCTATTTACAGGGAGGTGTTCTTCGAAGGGAACGTTTTCGTGACAGTCCGCTGCGGGATCGGGCCGGTAAAGGCTGCTGCGGCTGTGAAGAACCTGGACAGGAAACCCTCAGTCATCATCAATGCAGGCACCGCAGGAAGTCTCGTGAAAGACGTGAACTTCAGCGAACTGGTCATTTCTCGCGAAACACTTTTCGGACACGAACCGGGCAACTTGCTGACATCTTCCGGTCCGCTGGTTCAAACAGTTGCCGCGGCCTGTCTTTCAGCCGGTGTAAGCCACAGGATCGGGCGTATCGCCACGGTCAATGCCCCGGTCTTTGCCCGAGAAGACAGAGAGAGGCTTCACTGCTTCACAGGGGCCCAAGCAGTAGACATGGAAAGCCACGCGATCGGCGAGGAGGCTAAGGAACTCGGCGTTCCTTTTGTATCTGTTAGGGTAATTTCCGACGATTTGGATTCCCCCCCGCTTCCGACTCACCGCGATCTAAAGAACATATTCCGACACCCGCTAAGTGCCCCGGCTGAACTGAAGCGATTCGTTCAATGGAAGAGGTTCCTCGTGAATTTCGGGAAGGCAGTGCATTTGCTGCATCCGGTCTTGGTCGGACTGGTCAGGACATATCGGAAAGATAAGCCTTTCTTGGGACCACAGGCTTCCGAGCGATATTGACAGAGGGCCTTTTAATGGGTGCCCCACAAAAAATACCACCCTGCGAAAGCCGGAATGCTCACCATCACTCCACCAAGATTGTGCTTGACGGAAGCAACGATGGGGAGTTACCCTCGAAAAACCTTTGAAAGCCGTTTACCGCGACGGATCATGGTCTAAGGCCGGGTGCACCAGACCGCCAACAGCTAATCTCCGAAGTGGGTGCAAAGCCCCTGAGATGAAGGAAACGCAGCGTGACTGCTGCTCCTGCAATTACCTTTTACGTTCATTGACTCTGGTTTTGACTAAATAGGAGAGGGGCAGGCCCATGGAATCCTGGTGGCTGGGTTTGAGTTTACTCAACAAGGCCTTTGTGATATCAGCCCTGGCCTTCACCGTGCTCTTCCTCTGGCAGATTGTGATCATGATCATGGGCATGGACACCGACGCCCACGCTCACATCGGCGCTGAAGGCGTCGATCACGGCGACTTCGGCCACGCCGGTGACTCCGGGGGCGAGAGCGGGCACGAATACGGCGGTGAGGCAGCCACTTTCACCTTTGTATCAATTCGCTCAATCATAGCTTTCGGGACGCTGTTCAGTTGGGCCGGTGCGCTCTATCTAGCCACCGGGGTCTCGGCAATCCTCGCCATCTTGTACAGTGCTGCCTGGGGATTGGTTGCCATGTTTGCGGTGTCCTACGTGCTCTATTGGCTGCTGAGCCAACAGGAACGCGGCAACGCCTCCGTGTGGACCGCGATTGGAGAAGAAGGCACGGTTTACATGGACATTCCCGAGGGCGGAACAGGCAAAATACGAGTTATGGTTAGCGGCGCAATCAGTTTTGTGAACGCTCGCTCCCGCGACGGCGGCCCATTGACATCCGGCGCCGAAGTGAGAGTGGTCGGTGTTGTGAACGACAACACGGTAGAAGTTGAGGGAATTCGGAACCCGGAGGAGGGATGAGATGGTGACAGCGTTGAGTCTGACGGTCATCCTGGCGGTGGTCATTTGTGCGCTTTTGTGGGTATTTATCGGCCGTTATAAGAGATGCCCGTCCAACCAAATTCTCGTCGTTTACGGGAAGACCGGCCAAGGGGCGGCCAAGTGCGTCCATGGCGGCGCAGCCTTCGTGTGGCCGGTGCTCCAGTCGTACGAGTGGCTGGACCTGGAGCCTTTCGTCGTTCCCATCGAACTGGCAAACGCCCTTTCTCAGGAGAACATCCGCGTCTCCGTTCCCACCACGGTCACCGCAGCCATCAGCACTGAGGAAGGCATCATGCAGAATGCAGCGGTGCGGTTGCTGGGGCAAGGTATCGAAGATGTCCGAAAACAGGCGCAGGACATCATACTCGGCCAAATGCGAGCCGTAATTGCAACAATGAGGATAGAAGAAATCAATCGCGATCGGCAGGCGTTCATGGCCAAAGTGAACGACGCGGTTTCTGTTGAACTTGAAAAGATAGGCCTTACGGTAATCAATGTAAATATCAAAGATATCGAGGATGACAGCGGGTACATCAGGGCCCTTGGCCGTAAGGCTGCCGCGGAAGCGGTCAACCAGGCCCTGATCGACGTGGCTGAACAGGAGAAGCTGGGGAAGATAGGTGTCGCGGAGCGAGAGCGCGATCAGCGTAAAGCGGTGGCCGCAGCTAATGCTCTGGCTACTGTCGGCGAGGCCGAAGCCGACCGCGATAGAAGAAAGGCTGTGGCAGCAGCCGAAGCCGGCGGTGCCGTCGGCGAGGCCGAAGCCGGTCGCGACAGGCGCCAAAAGGTGTCATTGCTTGATGCGGACGCTGTAGAGACCGAAACTATGGCCAATGCCAAGAAGGCAGGGTTCCAGGCCGGCCAGAAGGTAGCGGAAGAAGAAGCCAGGGGCAAGGGCCAGACAGCCGCGGTGCAGGCTGACGCCACGATTCGCGTCGCACAGGAGGACGCACAGCGGCTTGCCGAGGAGGCTCGCGCTCGCCGTGAAGAAGCCAGGCTAAAGGCCGAAGTAGTGGTGCCTGCCCAAGCTGACCGCGAGAGGGCGATTGTGGCCGCTGAGGCCGAGCGCCAGAAGAGGGTGCTCGTGGCCAAAGGGGACGCGGAATCGGTCCTCGTTAAGATGCAAGCCGAGGCCCAGGGCGCTCAGGCCCAGTTGGACGCCAAGGCCGCGGGTTACAAGGCCCTGGTGGAATCCTGCGCTTCAGATCCTTCCGCGACTGCGGTGCTGCTGTTGATCGAAAAGCTGACCGAACTCACCGGCCTTCAGGTCGAAGCGGTCAAGAACCTGCCGATTGACAAGATCGTAGTCTGGGACAGCGGCGGTGGTGACGGAGGCCTTTCCGACCTTGGGCGTCGTTTCATGGGGGTGATTCCACCGATGCACGAACTTGCTAAAATGGTTGGATTGGAATTGCCGGAGTTTCTCGGCCGAGTTCACGGCAAAGCACCATCCGTGACTGCACCGCCTCAGACACCGGTGGATAAGAAATGATCTCTTATATAGTGATTCTCGAAAGTTCTTTCTGAATGGAACCGCACTGCTGGACAAGCCAGCAGTGGCACCCATAGGTCAATCCGTCATTACTTTCGAGAACTGCCATAGCAAGTGTCAAAATAATGTCCGACTGCGAAAAGCGCCTCCTGGAAATCGGTAGTGCCGGCCTCCGTGCCGGCATATTTTCTCTCGGGAGCAGGATGCGGTGAGCCCAGCGAACCGCATCAATCGAGCCACATGAACGCGAATCCCGCGTCTCGCGGGAAGGTTCCCTTCGGTCACCGGATCCTGCGGCCCTGTGGCGCGCCGCCGGGCACAGCCCAATTTTTCATTTCCGAATCCTGATCTTATGAGGTTCCACAACCAAGAGTCTGCCCTGGTAATGGGTCATTTCCGGATGGTCGGAGAAGTAATTCATAAGTCTTTGCATTAATGCCGGAATGGTCTCCGGATGATTCTTAACTTGCATCGCAATGATACCTTTATAATTGGACGGCGGGTAGGTTACTATATCCGCGAAGTCCCCATTCAACGAGACCAAGATGGCATTCAATTCCTGAACTCTGGCAATGACGGTCGAGTCTGATGCATCTTGTGGAAGATGCTCCTTCAGAATGAAAACCTCATGGCCTCCATCGCGTAATGCCCTTAAGACGGAATTGGGCACACAATGGTCGGCAAAGAATCTTAGACCCATCAGACTGCCACTTCAAATTCCGCTAAATCACGAGCATAGTCCAGGCAGGCGGCAATCTGCTCTTTGTTGAGATCCGGAAACTCGCCGATAATCTGCTCGGGACTGTATCCTTCAGCAAGATAGCCGAGCAAAAGGCTTACAGGAATTCTTGTACTCTTGATTCGCGGTTTGCCATGTAGTACATCCGGCGTGCTTTCTATGTAATCCTGCCACGCTATATGCATTTACAACCTCACTTCTAAAGCCTTTGAGGCTTATTCGGCCCCCATACTGACGGATACTGCCGCGACCTGTCAAGCCGAAATCCGAGGGGATTCTCTATTATCCTCTGCACTTCCAAGAACGGGCCGTAACTTAGGGCTGTAGGATGCGGTGAGTGCAGCGAACCGCATCAATCGAGACACATCACAGCGAATCCCCCGTCTCGCGGGACGGTTCCCTTCGGTCACCACATCCTACTGCCCGGAGTGTTTCCCAGCCCGAACTGTAGCTCAGGGCAACTGCTCTTGAACCCTCGCGTGAATGGCATCCGCAAACCGTGCAAACTCAATCGGGGAGAGCGTTTCCCCGCGCCTGCCGAGGTCTATCCCCGCATCCTCTGCCGCCTCATTTAGCAATTCCGGTGTCAGCCCAGGCAAAGCAAAATTACGCAGGGTGTTCCTCAAGGTCTTGCGGCGTCCCGCGAAAGAAGCTTTCACCAGCCCGACGAGCAACCGCGCGTCCGCGACCAGCACCGGCGGCTCGTCAGGGAAGGTAACCCGGACGAGGGTGGAGACTACCTCAGGAACAGGATAAAAGGCCTTAGCCGGGATGTCGAACAATAGATCCACAGCCGAGCTTACTCCCAAGAGCACGGTTAGAACTCCATAGTCTTTTGTCCCGGGTGGGGCGATAAAGCGCTCCGCGACTTCTCTTTGAAGAAGGATGTGCAAAGACCGGAACAGGTCTCGATGTTCAAGGAAGGTGAAGATCAATCGGCTGGAAATATTGTAAGGCAGGTTAGCTACCACCCGAAGTTTTCCGACCCTGGACGCAAGGGCCTGGAAATCGAATGTCATCGCATCTGCGTGGATGAGTTCAACCTGATGCGAGGCCGCGAATCTTTCTTGCAGGACACTGAAAAACCCTGAGTCGAGTTCCAGCGCTACGACGTTCGCACCTCGTCGCGCCAGTTCCTCGGTGAGGACTCCCAGACCCGCGCCGACCTCGACAATTGTCTCTCCGGGGTCAATCCTTGCGGCCTGCACGATCTTCTTCAGAAAACCGTCATCGACCAGAAGGTTCTGGCCCATCCATTTTTTCGGCGCAAGACCGTGCTTTTTGAACAGCTTTCTTATTTCACCGGAAGTATGCATGATTCTGTTAGGGGAATGGATAGGACGAGAATTCTTGCGGTCCCCATCCGGGATAGGATGCGCGGGCGGTACCCGTCGGTTGAATGGAAAAGGATGGCATCAAGGGCCACACTATGTATACGCCGAATGCGTTTTCAAGCATGAAATTTTCGCGGAAAATGTCCGCGTCCGGAAGGGTTCCTGAATTGCTCATCTGACAAAGCTTACATTTCTTGTAGAAGGCGCTTCATGTCCCTTGTAATGGTTTTGATGTCTTCTTTGACCTTGACCGCTTCCTGAATCTGCACTGCGATTGTTGGAAGAGAACTGCGACCGCCCGTAATCGCTTGGATGCCCCCAGCGAGAATTCTCACTTGGTCATCATCCAGATTGGCTATCCACTCGATGCCAATCTTGCGTGCCAGATCGGCAACGATACTTATCGTTTCTTTCAATTCGAGGTTAAGGGATTTGATCTTTTCCGAAAGGTTTTTTCTGTCAATCTTCTTGTAAGTGCTCTCGTTTCTCCGTCTGATCGCGACTATTATTATAGCCTGGGGGTCATCTAGAATGCTGTATATTATTCGAAACTTACCATCACCAAAATGGATTCGGTAAAGATCTGCCTGGCCCTCCAGCGCCTGGCAGCGCTCAGGCCGAGGATTTTGAGATAATTTTCTAATTCTATCGGCTAGATTGGAGGCCAGTTGTGGATGCTGTTTTTTGAGTTTCTTAATGTCCCGCTCGGCATGGCCTAAGATGTAGAGAGAATAATCCACGGAGGTACTTAAATGCCGACTTCTTTGGCGAAATCCTCGAACGATCGAATTTCGCCTGTTTCCAGTGCCTCGTCTATTGCTTCAGCCGCAGCACAGTAGTCGAGATAGTCTTCTGATTCCTCTTCCGGCATCTTCTTTTCTTCTGTCGGTTTTGGCTCGACCGGCCATGTGCCGTCATCAATCCGCTTCATTTGTGGCATGGCTGTTGCTCCTCCGTCAGAGCATTCTTAGTCATTTATACTGAGACACTGGCCCCAGGTCAAGTGTTTCATTTTGTGATTATGGCAAGTGATTAGTCACATCATATTAGTCTACCACAAGCGCGTCTGCTACCAGGTCGGAAACCAGTTTTACCTCCAAATCCAATTCGAAGTCATCATTGAGATCTTTGAGCTGAGCGAAGCACATCTCACATGCGGTCGTCACGATATCAGCTCCAGTGGCCTTTATCTGATCCACTTTGACCCTGGAGGTCATCATGCGGAATTCCGGCTCCTGCGCTATCACAAGTCCGCCTCCGCCGCCGCAACACCAGTTGGCCTGTCGGTTCGGGCTCATATCAACAAAGTCGTCAGTGAGGGCCTTCAGACAATTGCGGGGCTCCTCGTAGATCCCGCCGTTGCGGGCGATTTGACATGGATCATGGTAGGTTATTCGCCCCTCTATCACCGACTTGTCCAGCTTTATCCTTCCTTCTTTGAGGTACCGATCTATGAGCTGTAGGATGGTGATGACCTTGAAGTCTCGTTTGCCGATCACGTGCTTCATGATGCGATAGGCTGTCCCGCACTCGCAGATGACCATTTCCTTGACGCCAAGCTCCTCTGCTTCGGAAACTATCCGCTGGTAAATCTGCTGGGTCATGGTGGGGCTTCCGAGAAACGCGCCGAAGTTCACCGCCTCGTAATAGCTCAACGACCATTTTTCGCCGGCCGCGTTCATTATTCCCGCAGCAGGGACTATGGAGGGCTTCTCGGCCATTGATACGAAGAGCACATTTGCTCCCTTAACGTCTATGGGAACGACGTCGCCTTTGGCTGAACCCGGCCATCTTTGGGAGACCTCTCCGCGTATTTTGTCCAGTTCTTTCTGAAATTTCTGCTTGGTGGCCTCGAAGTTCTCGCCCTTGGCGATTTCGGCTTTGGCCTTCATGGTCAGCGGCTTGGGGTCCATGTCCGCGCCGATGAGCAGGGCCTTGGCAATGGACTGGATCTGCTGTGTATCTATCCCGAAGGGGCAGTACGTCATGCACCGGCGGCAGCCGGTACAGGTGAACGCAGTCTCGTAGACCCTGTCCATCCATCTTTCGTCAAGTTCAACAGCCTCATTGAGCCACGGAGCGATCTTGCCCGTAATTTTGTGGTAATTCTCAAACAGCCTACGGATATTCTGGGCCCTGCCCACTGCTGAATAACGGATATCACCCGTGGACGCGTACGCGTGGCACGCGTCAATGCAAGTGCCGCAACGAGTGCAGTTGTCCAGGTACATCTGTACGGATTGATTGAGTTTCTCTGCCATGAGTGCCAGCAAGCTTTGTTTCTGGGCGTCTTCCATGGTCATCCTCTCCTCAGTTTGTTGAGCGGCACGGCAAAGAAGACGTGCATGATCTTGCTGAAGGGAAGATAAATCAGAAGAAGATTCACCAGCAGCACGTGAGCACCTATGACCGAATAGTGAGATCCGCTCAGGAATTGACGCGGATCGGCAAAGTCGAATTTGAACAAGCTTTCCAAATACAGGCCGAAGTCTTTCTTGGTCATCACGAATCCGCTGTCGGTCCACGAGTTGCCCCAACTGATGATGTCACCACTTACGGCGATGGCCAAGAGAAGGACCAACAGCAGGTAGTCCGCGGGGATGGATACCTCCCGGACAGGACTGCGGAACCTCCGGAAGAGCAGGTATAGAAGCGATACGGTGATAATGACGCCCACCGCTCCGTTTCCCAGCATGTGCTCCGATTGCGCGGGCATAATGTTGATCTGCGGGAGGAGATCGAGGTGCGCCAGAATGAGGGCAACGACAGCTACATGAAATATCACGAGAAAAGCCCACAACAGAGGCTTGTACTTGCGGACTGAAGGCATGGTGAACGCGTCCCATATCGCGCCCGACAAACCGGTGGTCGAAGTGTCCTCGCAATCTAGGCCTTCGGGGAAAATCCTCAGAGTGGCCGGCAGTTTGGGGGCTCTCAGAATGCCGACTATTTTGATCGCAATCCATATGATGGACCAGGCAAAGGCCAGGTACACCATGGGAACCATCACGACGTACCAGATCTTATCTGTCATGGTCGAAGCTCCGAAAGTGTGTTCGTCTCAGGAGAGAGGTGCGACCGACGGCTTGCGGACGCGAGCGACGCCCCTATCATTACTGACCTTCCATCGATTCCGCAAGTAGTTGCGGGCGCGAGCGGAATGACAGCGGCATCGTCCGATGGTCATTCCTTATTTAGGGCTGCCGGTCTTCGAAGAAATTCATTTGGTATTTAGTTCATTGAATAGACGTGAGCATATTTCCCGGAGTTCCTCCTCAGAACCTAACGGGATCGATTGCGAAAGTTCAATTGCCTTCTCCTCCGAAATACCAAGCTCCTTACTCACGAGAAAAGAGTTAGGTTCCTCCTCATCGGAAGCCAGTCCGCACGCCGTCACTTGGCCTATCAATGAGCCATCCTTGACAATGGGGACAACGACACGGATCAGACCTGCTTCACAGAGATCTAACTCCGGCCGAAGGATCTTCCTTATGACAGCCAGCATCGCCGTGTTGGTCTGGCTGCAGATGAATGTTAGCGCTTTCTCGTTTTCTCTGACGGCTGCGCACAAAGGGCCCCTGCTGTTCGTGCCAATCAATTGCTTGCCCGTACTGTCGGTCAGGGTGGCCGTCATCTTGGTTTCTGTAGCGAATCGGTTCAAGATTTCTTGCCATTCTTCTTTGGTTTTTAAGTCGCGTGGGGTCATATTTCTAGTTATCCTTGATGTGAAAATTGGTGCTATGCGAGGACCAATGAAATCCCCGTTCTTTCCTCGCACTCATTGGGGTCCGGAACCCTCGTCCGAAGAGCAATCAACCTTTTTGTTCCAAACGGATGACGGGAGAGAACAACTTGGCAGGCGTTAACGGGGCCGCTTTAGAAGTCGTCATCAATCAAAGATTTTGGGCAACCTTCGGCTATTTTACCAGGAGTTGCCGGACATGCCCGGTACCTGTCCCATTGACGAGAACGAAGAGGCAATTTCCATGGCTCTGTTGAGATCCTCGACTGCCTCCCTGGTCTTTCCCAAATTGGCCAGGGCAATACCTCGGTTGTTGTAGGCCGCAAAAGCGTCGGCTTTCAGCTGGATCGCTCTATCGTAGTCCCTCACCGCATTCTGGTAATTCCCCGCGGCAGTGTAAATGTCTCCTCTCAGGAGGTACAAGGCAGCTGATTCAGAGTTGTACCCGATGGCCCGCTGAACGTCTTCGAGGGCTTTGGCCGTGTCGCCGATGGCGAACAAAACCCTGCCCCTATTCCCCAAAGCACTCACATTGGTCGGATCAAGCTCCAGGACCTTCGTGAAATCCGTGAGAGCTGCCTCATGCTCTCCGGTTCGACGCAGAAGAATTCCTCTTTTCAGATAGTAATTTGCTTGGTTCGGCTCCATAGAGACGGCTGTATCAAGATCTTGGATCGCCGGTCCATATTTGTGTGCCCTGTCATATGCGAGGGCCCTTTGAAAATAGCAATCGGCTTGAGATTCTTTTCGGATGAGGTTTGAAAATATTTCTATGGCTTCGTCGAGCCGGCCGCCTTGCAGAGCTGCCTTTGCTCTATCGGTCTGCGACTGTATGTCGTCCCCTTGGGCGAGGGCAGCCGCGGCTCCCTGCCCCATAATCAAGCTTAAACAAAATAGGACTATAGCCGCGTACTGGAACATCAACCAATCTCCCTCCTGACCGATCTCCGAAAAAAACAAACCCCATTATAGGTCGTGGAGATCGGAAAAATCAAACGCGAACACAAATGGCCGGGGGAAGTTTTGTGGGACAGGCTTTCCAGCCTGTCATGATGGCCATTTTGGAGTAGGCAGGCTGGAATCCCGCGGCTCGCGGGCCTGCCCCACGACTCCGGAACATGGCTTTTCCTTATTCCAGCGCTTAACCTTGACTCCGGGCCTCGCCCGGTGTTACAAAAGTCCGATTATATATCTGTTTCCATCGACTCATGATGGAGAATACCGCAAAGAGGCCTGCCATGCTTACCTTTCAAGGATTGATACTCGCTCTTGAGAAATTCTGGGCCGACAGAGGTTGCGTGATTCAGCAGCCCTATGACATGGAAAAAGGCGCCGGGACAATGAACCCTGCTACGTTCTTGAGGGTGCTGGGGCCGGAGCCGTGGAACGTCGCTTACGTCGAGCCGTCCAGAAGGCCCACGGACGGGCGCTACGGCGAGAATCCCAACAGGCTTCAGCATTACTATCAGTATCAGGTCATTCTCAAGCCTTCTCCTCTGGAAGTGCAGGACATTTACATCGAATCGCTGGCTGCATTCGGGATTGACCCTCTGGCCCATGACATACGGTTTGTCGAGGACGACTGGGAATCGCCCACTCTGGGCGCTTGGGGAGTCGGTTGGGAAGTCTGGCTCGACGGCATGGAGATCACGCAGTTCACCTACTTCCAGCAGGCCGGTGGAATAGATCTGAAGCCGGTTTCAGTTGAACTCACATACGGCATCGAAAGAATCTGCATGTATTTGCAGGGTGTGGAGAGTGTTTACGATCTGAAGTGGACCGGGGATATCACCTACGGAGACATTCATCATCGTTCGGAAGTTGAAGGCTCTATCTACAATTTCAACAGGTCCGACGCAGCAATGATGTTCAAACTTTTTGACATGTACGAGGCTGAAGGTGACGCTCTGCTGGATTCGGATGAACCCCTCGTCCTTCCGGGATACGATTATTGCCTGAAATGTTCCCACATTTTCAATATGTTGGACGCTCGCGGGGCCATCAGTGTCGCGGAACGGACCGCATACATACACAGAGTGCGTAATCTGGCGAGGAAAGCGGCTGCCGCTTACCTGGCCCAGCGCGAAGCTATGGGATTTCCGCTCCTCAATAAATTCTCCGAAAGCAGGTCCGAGCGATGAAAGGCGAGTTTCTTCTCGAAATAGGGACTGAAGAGATCCCGGCAGGCTTTATACCTCCCGCGCTCCAAGCATTTTCAGATCTTTTCACCGCGGTGCTGGAAAATGCACGCGTAGGCCACGGCCAGGTAAGAACTTACGCCACACCCAGGCGAATGATATTGCACGCCATTGATGTTGATTCGGTTCAGGCCACGAGAGAAATTGAAAAGACGGGTCCTGCTGTCACCGCGGCTTATGACGCTCAGGGTAATCCCACCAAAGCCGCGATCGGGTTTGCTCGCAGCCAAGGGGTTGATGTTTCGGAATTGGTCGTTGTTTCGGGTGCCAAAGGAGATCAGGTCGCGGTTCGTAAGACCGAAACCGGACAGCCCACGGGAGAGGCGCTGGCAGCCATCATTCCCGGACTGCTGGAAAAGATTCCGTTTCCGAAGACCATGCGCTGGATGGACCTGGACGCCAGATTCGCCAGGCCGGTTCATTGGATTGTGGCCCTCTTCGACGGCAAAGTGATCCCTTTCACGTTCGGCAGTGTGGCCAGCGGAGATCGGAGCCGCGGTCATCGGTTTACCCATGCAGAGCCGTTTCCCGTTAAATCGCTGAAAGACCTACAGGAGTCCTTGCAGGCCCGTGATGTCACCATCGATCCGGTTCAGCGTCGCGAGCTAATTGAGCGGCGTACAAAGGAACTTGCCGCGGGCGAGAAACTCCAGGTCTTTGAAGACACGGAACTGCTCGATGAAGTGACACACATTGTTGAGAGCCCTCATCCTATAATGGGCCGATTCTCATCGGACTTTCTCGAACTCCCCGCGTCCATCCTGATAACTTGCATGAAAAAGCACCAGCGGTATTTCTCCGTCCAAGACGATGCAGGGAGAATTACCAACCGTTTCATCGCGGTAAACAACACTCCCGTGAAGGACCCGGCTGTGTCCGTGAAGGGGCATCAAAGGGTCCTGAAGGCCCGTTTGGAAGATGCCCGCTTTTATTTCCGGGAAGACCGGAAGATCCCGTTGATGGATCGTCTTCAGGCCCTGGAGGGGGTGGTTTTTCATTCCAAATTGGGCACAGCTCACGAGAAAGTGGAACGCTTCACCTACCTGGCCAAAAAACTGGCTGAGCGCCTCGCTCCTGAAAAAACAGCCGATGTCGAGAGGGCCGCGCTATTGTGCAAATGCGACCTCGAGACCGGTATCGTCTATGAATTCCCCGAACTGCAAGGCATAATCGGCAGTTATTACGCCAAGATGGATGGTGAAACGGAGGAAGTCTCGACCGCCATCAGAGAGCACTATCTCCCGGCATACGCAGGGGACAATCTTCCCCAGGGAATTCTAGGCTCCCTGGTTTCTGTTGCCGATCGCATGGACACCATCGCAGGGTGCTTCAGCGTCGGACTGATACCAACGGGCGCCGCGGACCCCTATGCCCTGCGCCGCCACGCTCTTGCCGTCATCCAGATCCTGATTCAACTGGATAAGGCGCTTGATTTGAGCTGGCTGGTACGATTGGCAGTGTCGCTGCTCGCCCAGAAGCGGACCCGCGACGAAGACCAGGTCGTCGCGGACGTGACCGAGTTCATTCGGACCCGATTCGTCAATTTCCACACCTCGCGCGATTTTCCGCTTGATGTGGTCGAAGCCGCGGTGAGGGCCCGGTTCGATGACATCGTGGACGCGCGACGAAGGGTGGACGCGCTCAATGAATGGAAGCAGAGGTCGGACTTCGACGCGATTATGATCGGATTCAAGCGGGTGGTGAACATTCTCAAGGATACCGAGCCCACCGCATTCGCTCCCGAGTTGCTCGAAGAAGAAGCAGAGAAAGCGCTTTTCACGGCATTCCAGGATGTAACCGCAAGGTCCGAACCGCTCATTCTCGAAGGTAATTACGCACAGGCCCTGGAGATAATTGCCGAACTCAAGTCACCCATCGACACCCTCTTCGACAAAGTAATGGTAATGGTGGAAGACGAAAAATTGCGCAACAATCGACTGGGAATGCTCCGACAAATCGCGGACTTCTTCGCCCAAATTGCAGACTTCTCGTTCATTGGGTCCACAGCCCAGGGAAAGTAGGGTAGGGCGGCCCTTGGCCGCCATGTCATACAGGATGCCATCGAGAAAAAAGTGGGGGCAAGGTCTGCCTTTGGCTCGTGTTGAGCTGTTCGTCCAATTTAACGTGGCTCAGAGATGAGTCAAAGGGTGACCCCTCCCCCTAGGTTCAAGTCGTTTCTTCATCAGATTTAGGTCGGCTTACCTTTTGAAGAGCATTCTCGAAATCTTGTTTGGTAAAGGGCTTTTCGTCGCTCTCTTTTGTAGAAGAGTCTGGCGTAGCGCCGAGCTGAATTCTTGCAAGCGCCTTGGTAACTTCTCGCATTTGCTGGAGCTCCGGTTGGTTTATCACTTCGAGGATTTTTTTTGACGGCACAACGATGGCAATGCCTACGTTGACACCTTTTTCATCCCAATGTCCATGTATCAAACCCAAGAGATAGAAGGGTTGATTTATAAAATGAGGTCTATCTTGTAATGTCCTGGTTATTCCCAAATGGACAAAAACCGGAGATCCGCTCATTCCTCCGAGAGATCGCGATTCTATTAGATACGCTTCCATTTCAGAAGTCCACTTTAGTGTTTTGACTGGCTCCTCTGGCATTGCTGCAATATTTCCGACTCGTATTATTGGTATATTGCGGCTTTCTCCAGTGTGCTTACCAAATAAACCCGCAAGAAAAACTTCATCGCCAATCCCTACATTGTACGTTTCTATAATTTCGTCAGTAATGAAAGACTCTTGCGGAAAAAATCTATGATCCATCTCATTTGTTAATTGCATAGATAAAACAGCAGCATCAACATTGTCTTCTGTAGGATGAAACCGCCAATCATGTAAATTATTTCTAATCCACTGCGCTCCCGATTTCACAAAGTTGACTCGCAAGTACGCACTATCATCTGCGGTTTTCTCCCTAATTTTTTCAATAAGATGCTTGGCTGTAACGACATAAACGATGTGTGCCATTAAATCGGAAACTGGCACACCTACCCAAAAACACGTACCAAGAAGCACATGTTTCTGGCCATCCCAATAACCAATATAGGCGGCGCATTTCCGGATTTCCTCGGGAATTTTCATAAAAGATTCCTCACTTGATGAGAGGTAATACCGCGGTGGTCCGCCAAGCCGATAATCTACCCACAATTTACCCGGTCTGGCGGTCATAAATCAACTCCCTTGTTGTTACCTACCGTTAGGGGATATTGCCGCAAAAAATTCTGTTGACATATATCGGCACGATATATATCATGTACTCCTATGGAGGCGCCATGGATGTCCAGTCTGTAATTCTCGGATTCCTCATGCGAAAAAGCATGACAGGGTATGACCTTAAAAAGGCCTTCTCTATCTCCTTCTCGTTCTTCTCAGGCCTGAGCTATGGATCCATCTATCCCGCTCTGAAGAAGATGGAAAGCCGCGGGTTGATCTCCAAACGGATGGAGATCCAGGACGGCGCGCCAAACCGCAAGGTCTACTCCATAACGGAGGACGGAAAGGAAGTCTTACTGGAATCCTTGCGATCACCCTTTGCCTTTGAACAGCCCAAAAACATTTTTCTCATGAAGCTGTTCTTTTTCGCCCACCTCTCTCCGGAAGAGCGCAAGACCATTGCCGGTAACTACCTGAATTCCATCGAACAATTTCACCGGCAGTTGGAGTCGGTCGGTCCTGAAGTCAAAGAGCGAGCCGACCGTTTTCAGTACCTGTGCTTTGAGTTTGGCCTTCGCTTTTTCCGGGACCTGGCCCGCAACCTAAGCGAGGTGGTCCAGGCGTTGGAGAACGATGAGTCTCAAAATGAGCAATGAATTTACAACGATTGTCTGAATCCCACGAAGGAGGTTCGCGATGTCTCTGTTTAACTTCAGTATGATCAACAGGAGGGTTTTCCTCCGGGCCTCCGCATTGTGGGCCACCGCTGCGGCGCTTCACGTGCCTGTGGTAACCCCTGCCTCTGCTCAACGTCCCAAGGAAGGCGAATACGACGCCATCGTCATCGGCGCGGGTCTGGGAGGGCTGACCTTTGCCGGATACATGGCAAAACAGGGTTTCAAGGTCCTTGTGCTGGAGCACCATGACGTTCCAGGGGGATACGCCACCACCTTCACCCGCGATCGGGGCCGTTTCACATTCGATGTCTCACTACACCAGACCGCGCTGGGAGGCGCAGGGAAGGCAATCCTGACCGACCTGGGGGTCCTCGATAAGGTTCGCTTCTACAGAGCGAGTGAACTTTTTAGGGTCCTTGGCACAGGGGTGGACGTCACCTGTCCCGGAGGTGATCCGAAGGCTTTTGAGCAGGTCCTCTTGGAGAAATTTCCACAAGAAAAGAAGGGCATACAGGGTTTCATGGCTGACGCGACGGGAGTGAGCGAGGAAACTGAGAAGCTCTTTGAGGAAGGCGAGTTGACCACGCTCAAGAAGGCCTTGTTCCCGTTACGCTTCCCGCGATTGTGGGCGGCGAGAAAGAAGACCCTGGCCGATTACCTGAATGAATATACAACCAACCCGTCGTTGAAATCCGTGATGTCAGTCCTCTGCGGATACTACGGCCTTCCTCCGAGCAAACTTTCAGGCTTCCTTTACATGACCGCAACCGGAGGCTATTTCCGGTACGGCGGTTCTTATCCTGCCGGGGGTTCCCAGGCCATCAGCAACGCGATCACTGAACTGATCGAGTCCAAGGGCGGCCAGGTTCGATTGGGCACAAGGGTCGCGCAGGTGCTCACCAAGGACGGCCGGGCAATGGGAGTGAAGACGTCCGGAGGCGAGTCTCTGACGGCCAAGGCTGTGGCTGCCAACTGCAGCATCGTCAGCCTCTTTTCGGATATGCTTCCCGGGGCGCCCGTGCCTTCGGACTACCTGCAGAGGCTGCGTGCGCTCAAACCAAGCGTTTCGTCCTTTCAGGTGTGGCTTGGGTTGAATAAAGACATTACCGACACGGTCAAGGATTCCCACGTCTTCCTGCAGGCCGAACAAGATCCTGAAAAAGCCCATCAGTATTGTCTCGAAGCTCGGGCCGACAAGAGCAATATCGGGGTATGCATTTATAACAACATCGCCAAAGAACTCTCGCCGCCCGGAACCACTACCCTGTCCATAACCTTCATTACCGGGTACGAGCCCTGGAAGCGATTCGAGCAGGATTATTTCGCCGGCAAGAAGACGGAATACAACGCGAGAAAGAAGGAAATTACCGAGACCCTGATTCGACGCGTTGAAGAGCAACTGATTCCCGGCCTTAGAACCATGATCGCGGTGCAGGAATCAGCCACGCCCCTGACGAACGTCCGTTACACCTTGAACACGGCCGGCGCGATATACGGCTTGGAACAGAGTATGGATAATTCCTTCATGACGCGTATTCTCAATCGAACGCCCATAAAAGGACTCTACCTCTCCAGCGCGTGGGGCGATCCCGGAGGAGGGTACACGGGCGTGCTTATCGGAGGAAAGAGGGCTTTCGGAATGCTCATGGAGGACTGGGCGTGATGGGACGGAGCCGCCCGCAGCCGATCGTCATCGCCGTACAAATATGCGGACGGCCTCCTTACGATCGCTTCCCTTTTGTGGGCGTGCGATTCCACGGTGCGCTCGTGTGAGGATTGTGGAAACATGAAGAATGAATCTCTTGCAAAGGAAAGAGCACTGCCAAACCCAACCAAGGCACAACAGATCCTTCTTTACAGCGCCCCTTTTCCGCCTCTGGCGTTCTTCAAGATCTGGGCCTCTGTGGGGAGGGATCCGGGCAGCTTATTGGCAGCAGCCGGCGCCATGCTCATCTATTGCGTCATCGTCTTGGTGCTGGCGAGTCGCTGGGACAAGCCGACCTACTTTGACTGGGCCGTTTCCGCGTATTTCCTTGTGATTACCGCATCTCTCGCTTTGTGGCCCGGAACAGCCGGAGCTATCCTGACCGAGTACGCAGTAACCGGGATCTACCTCTGCATGTTTTCCGTGGCTTTCTTCCCTCTCATCCTCGGTTTCGAGCCGTTCACATATCATTATGCCAAGAAAACCGCGCCCCAGATGGTTTGGGGCACCCCAATCTTCGCTAACATTAATCGGATCATGACCCTTGTCTGGGCAGGGATCTTTGCGGTTTGCGTCGTCCTGAGCCTTTATCCGTCCGTGGTGACACGCGCCTTGATTCCCATCACCGTGATTCTCGCCGTTGGTATGCCGTTCAACATCCGGTTCCCGGACTATTACCTCAAACGCATGGGTTTGCCGGGCCTGGCCGGGATGCGAAAACTTGCCCAGTCCTCTTCGGGCGGCGCAGCAATCGTTTCGGGCACAGGTGCCGTTTCAAACGCGATACGTGCCGGAGTTGAACTCCCCGCGGCTAAACCAGCGCCTGCCGGCACATCAAGAGATAAGGAATCGTCGAATTTTACACAACGTCAAGAGGAGGCTCCTATGAAAGTCATTGCTCTTAACTCCAGCCCGAGAGGCGACGGGACCAGTAAGACAGGGATTATGCTGGACGCCCTGGTCAAAGGGATGAGCGACGCGGGCGCGGAGGTGGAAACCGTCCAGCTGCGTCACAAGAAGGTCAAAAATTGCATTGGTTGCTTCACGTGTTGGACCAAAACCCCAGGAGTTTGCATCCATAAAGACGATATGGCCAATGAGCTGTTCCCCAAGTGGCTCGCCGCGGACCTCGTCATCTACGCCACACCTTTGTATCATTACACCGTAAACGCGACCATGAAGGCTTTCATCGAACGAACCCTGCCCGTTGTGGAGCCATTTTTTCAGCGAAGCAACGACAAGACCTCCCATCCGCTACGCCAAACGCCTCCTCGATCTGTCGTCCTGTCCGTGGCTGGTTTTCCGGAAGCGTCGGTCTTTGCACAACTGTCTTCTTACGTGACCTTCCTATTCCGTGAAGGGCTCGTGGCCGAGATCTACCGGCCCGCGGCCGAAATGCTGACCTTGCCGGGAGTGGCTGAGACGGCAGGACAAGTCCTCGAAGCTACGATGCAAGCCGGCAAGGAACTGGTTGCATCCACGAAGATCTCTCAGGCGACAATGGAACGGATCGCCCAGCCAATCGTGACCGACTTTGACTCGTTTGCAAAGATGGGGAATGCATTCTGGAAAACCTGTATCCAGGAAGGATTGACTCCCGCGGAATTCAATCAGAAAGGTTTGACGCCGCGTCCGGATTCTCTAGAGACCTTCATGGTCATTATGCCGAGCGGATTTAATCCTGAAGGCGCGGGCGACACCAGGGCCGTCATCCAATTCAACTTTTCCGGCTCGGTTGACGGGGTCTGTTACTTTAAGATCGAGGACGGGAAGATAGAGGCCAAAGCGGGACCCGCAGAGAAACCGGATTTGACCATCGACTCTCCCTTTGATGTCTGGATGGACATCATGACCGGCAAAGCCGACGGACAGCAGATGTTCATGCAACAGAAGTACAAGACCTCCGGCGATTTGATGCTCCTTATGCGGTTGAAAGACCTTTTCGGGAAAGCAAAGAAATAAGTGGGGGCTCCGACGAATCGTTTCCCACTCGAGCCTGAATGCCTATGCGAAACGGATCCTGTCCCGGTGATCCTGTGAAATCTCTTCCATGTGCCTTCTACGCGAAAGGAGCGCTGTCATGCCGGATGTTTACAAGAGATTAGCTAAAAAACTGGACGAATTGCCGAATGGCTTTCCTTCCACCGAAAGTGGGGTGGAACTCAAAATCCTTCAAAAGATATTCACCGCGGAAGAAGCGGACTTGGCTCTTAAAATAAGGCCCATTCCGGAGACAGCAACTCAAATCGGTGGGCGCCTGGGAAAACCCGTGGACGAAATGGAGATCATTCTTCGTAACATGGTAGAAAAAGGCCAGATCGGGTCCGCCAGGGTGAATGATCAACAGTTTTACCTTTTCTTTCCCTTTGTATTTGGGATTTGGGAGTTTCAGCAACCCAGATTGGACCGGGAACTAGCCGAGCTGATGGCGGAGTACGAACCCTCCCTTATGGGTACCTTGGGACATTACGCTCCGGCATTAATGAGAGTGGTCCCGGTTAATATCCAGATCGATGGCCAGCACCAGGTGAGGCCTTACGAGGACCTCCGGAGCACTCTTGAGAAGGCTAAGTCGTTTCAACTCATGGACTGTATTTGCAAGAAGGAGAGGGGACTGATGGGCGAGCCGTGCAAGCACCCGATGGAGGTATGCATGGCATTTTCCAATCACGAGGGAGCGTTCGACAAGTTTCCTCTGGGAAAGGTCATATCTAGAGAGGAAGCCCTGGTGGTAGTGGAGAAGTGCGACCAGGAAGGGCTCGTCCATATGACATACAATGTGCAGAACGACCAGATGTTTGTCTGTAACTGCTGCTCTTGCTGCTGTGGAGTGATCAAGGCAATGACGGATTATAACGCGCCGCATGCTATGGCTAGGAGCAACTATCACGCCGCCATAAATCAGGAAACATGCGCGGCCTGCGGCGTATGCGCGGATGAACGGTGCCCTGTAAAGGCTATTTCCGAAGAAGACGGGGGATATGAAGTCCAGCAGGATCGATGCATAGGGTGCGGGGTATGTGTCCCCACGTGCGCGACCGAGTCCATAACCCTGGTCCGCAAGCCAGAAAGTGCCCACGAAGCCCCTCCCGATCACCTTATGGATTGGTATTTTAAGCGGGCAGCAAACCGAGGAACAAAAATAGTGGTGGATTAGTGCGTGCTTGCGTTCAAGATGATGGTCAACGGACGTTCGTGCAGGGGAAGTACAATACCTCCGGTGACCAGGTGCTCCTTATGCGTCTGAAAGACCTGTTCGGAACAGGAAAGAAATGAGGCGGCTCACGCCTTCATGAAATTGTCCTCCCCGGCTGAATCTTCACCATCTCGATGCGCATCCAAATTAATAGCACCGAGGTGAGTAAGCAGGGAGGACAATCACATGAAGGCCGGAATAGCTTTGTTGGGGTTGACAATAACTGCCGTTGCAGCACTTGGATTGTTGGGGGCCGGTCTCGCATATGCGGAGCAACCTACCGCCGGCACGTTCACTCTGCTGTCCGCCACGGCGGAACGGGCGGTTTTTTTGACGGCCCAGGGTTACAGCCCCGGTGTTCGGCGAGGAGGGTCGGACGCATACGTAGGTCGTTCCCGGGATGGCGTCAACGGTAACGGCAGGTACTTCGGGCTGAGTCCTTACCACAGAGATTTCCTGCCGTATTATTACGATAGCGAGGGATACTACGGCACCTCTAATTCAACGTGCGACTGGAACGGATACATCTACATCTGTGACTGGACCCACAATCCCGAATATTGATGCGCGGGTATCTTTTGGTTGCCGGCAACCACGGCCCGGTAAGTTCCGAATGAATTCTATAGCAACTGCCATGGCGGGAAGCGCCACAACGAATTATGAAAACGCCGGTGGCGCCGGCATCTTGCCGGTTGTCTTCGAGGCGTTTTCATAGGAACTGGCAAAATTACTGTCCGATTTGTCTCCCGAAACCGTGTGCGACGACATTTCTCAGGTTCAAAGAGAAGCCTCGGCCTCGTACGGCACGGACCCCCGCGTCCGCCCTTGCCCTAGGGTTTCGTTGGTCCCAGGGCAGGCACGGGGGCCTGCGCCGTACGCAGAATAATTGCATTCGGACGAATAATTTGGACTCAGCATGAAACAGCTTCCTATGGAATAACCCATCCGTAAAAGAAGGGGCGGCTTTTGCATGGGGCCACGGGTGCGAGGCATGTCCGTGGCACCAAATCTGTTGAGAATTTTCATTATTCGTCGTGGCAATTTTCAGACTGGGAGTTGGTATTAGAGGTTCGCTTTCAAGAATGACGCCAGATTGCGCCTGGATTTGCCTAACGCGAGCTTTTTCCTTACGTTCTTGCGATGCACAAGGACTGTTTGGGGAGAAATGCCCATGACCTTGGCGATCTGTTTCGATGAGAGCCCGGAACGGATCATCTCGCAAATCCTGATTTCGCGGGGAGTCAACAAATGCCCCCCCTGCATAATGTTGAACCCGAAAGACGAGAAGATATTGGTCAAGTTGAATTCCAGTGACTGTAGGAGAAATCCCACCGTCTCGGAAATGTCCTGCGATTTCAATTGATCCAATATCGGTCTGACGGTCAGGTTGATATTATGGACGATCCTTTTTTCAACCTCCTTTTTCTGCTCTTCGATCCCTTCAATAATGATTCTAAGTGCCTCGTTGGTTTTCTCCAGACTTTCGGAGTATTTCTTGAGTTCTATTCGTGAGCGCTCAAGGTCCTTGGTCCTTTCTTCGACCTTGGCTTCCAAAGAAGAGGAATAGGTTTCAAGCTCCTGATGACTCTTAAGAAGGGCTTCTTGGGTCTCCTTCAGATCCGTGATGTCCCGCAGCGTTGCTATCAGGCCTATCATTTTGCCGCCATTGTCTCTCAGAACAGAGTTGTGCATCAGTCCAGGGAACACTGTTCCGTCTTCACGCGCGTGCCACATTTCGCCGCTGAAATAGCCCTCGGTAAGCAGTTTGCGGTTGGCCTCCCGGACATCCGGTATCTGGTCAGGGTTGTGGAATACTGAGATGTTTTTCCCTATCAAATCCTCCGGAACTCGACCATGCATGGCTGCGAAAGCCTTGTTGACAAACACTACTCTCGCCTCGGGCGAGATGACGGCCAAGCCTTCGGAACTTTGCTCCACGGTCTCGGAGAGAAGGCGCAGGCGTTCTTCCACGCGTTTGCGCTCTGTTATGTCCCTGAAAACAATGACGACACCCACGATGGCCCCTCGGGCATCGCAGATGGGTGCAGCTCCGGCGTCGATGGCCATCTTGGAGCCGTCCTTGCTTATCAATATTCCAGTTTGATTATTCAGAGGGAAGTCTTCCGGCTGAACGGCCGGATCGTCATTCCGGGCCGAACAGTGAACTTGCAGGCCGGGATCGATGGTGCTGTTAAAGACCTCCTTCAGGGGACGCCCCTTCGCCTCATATTCCCGCCACCCTGTCAGCGTTTGCGCCACAGGGTTCGCGTATTTGACTAAGCCCTGTCTGTCCGTCGCTATCAACGCGTCACCGATACTGTTGAGCGTCACCGAAAGCCACTCCTGGCTCTCTCTTAGCCTTGTGTCCAGTTGGTGTTTGAAAAGGGCCAACTCAATGGTTGAATACAATTCCCTGTCACGAAACGGCTTAATAAGATATCCGAAGGGTTCCGTTATCTTGGCCCGTTCAATCATCTTGTCGTCAGCGTAGGCAGTCAGATATATTACGGGCACCCCCAAGCGCGATCGGATCCTGTTGGCGGCCTCTATTCCGTCCATCTCTCCGTGTAGCACCACATCCATAATCACCAAATCGGGACGGCTCTCCCCAGCGATCCGCACCGCTTCCTCGCCGGTAGTGACCACAGCGAAAACGTTGTAACCATGGTCACGCAGGCTCATTTGAAGGTCTTCGGCGATTATGCCTTCATCCTCCACCACAAGGATTCGTGCTTTGGCCATGGCTTTTGCACCTCTTCCTCATTGTGGTCTTTGACCCGAGATTGGCCTCCGGTTTCAGACACGGGTTTGCGGCGTAGGAAAATTGGAACTCTCGTGCTCACGCGACTTCTCCACGCCAAGACGCTCTGAGAGTCCCCCACTTCTTCAGCTTGCCATGAGGAGGTTAAGCATGTCTGGAGAAACTTATAATATATGAAAACGTTATAGTATATGAAAAACAGATACCGAGAAAGCGGGGAATCTGCCCAAGAAGGCGCGGGAAGGACCCAAGCCGGGTTTCCGAGACGCTAAAATGATCTGAGCGGTCCGAATGGCGGCCGTCTAAGAATTCCCGTCCAATTTAACTTGCCGGTAATCAACCCACCCGGAGCGACCTGAAGGGGTGACTATTCTAAACCACATCTCTTCATTTGATTGACGCTTTTCCGTTACCTTCACCTCTTGCCCCCAGGCCAACTGCTCCACAACCGGCGAGTTCGCTGCCGGCCGCTTCTTGACGGACAAACGGTCCTCCGCCACACGTCCCAGACGGCTGAGCCGCATCGAGTACGCCTTGGCATCCGCTTGTCGCGGGGTCTCGTTCCCACGCGCAGAGGGATGAACAGGCTGAGGAGTTGGAGAGGAAGCTTTGGCTTCCTTGGCAAAGGCGTTGTTGGTTTGAACGTCTCGCAATACCCGGAGACTGGCCAGGGCCTCGGTCTTCACCTGGTCGACATTCGTTACGGCAAGGTCGGCAACCTTTTCGGAAAGCTTGGAATTCGAGTCCCTGGCAATTGCGTGTGCGCGCAAGCTTCTGGAGTTGGCATCGATGTCTCTGCGCAGTTTTTCGAGCATGTCCTTGAGTTCGTCAAGCGAACGAATGCTCTGCTCATGATTCGTGTAAAAATTGCTCATCGCTGCCAGCTTCTCATGAACACTGGCGGAGACCCGTATGAAGTGAATTTGCAGCAGACAAGTGACGAAGACCAAGCCCATGAGCATCCAGGAAAAATGGCGGAAAGGGAAAAGGATTTTATCATTGTCATCGCCGGTCACGGGGATTTCAATTTTTTTCCTGGCCCAGGAGTACCAGATTATGAGGAATGCGGCCAGGGCTGCGCATTGAATGGAAATGACGATGAAGTGAACGATCATGAAGGAGGTCCTCCTGTTGAATGCAACTGGTCGAGTTTATCATTAATTACGAAGAATTGCAATATTATAAGATATAATACTTGATATATAACATGTTCAACTTTGTAATAACTCATTTTTTTATAGACAAACGTGGTGCTTGCCACAGGAGCGCCAATCCACTAGAATGAACTTTAGCACGCAATCCGGTGGCTTCGGATTTCTGCTGCGCTCAAATCCAACGATTTGAAATCCAATATTAAAGCCCTGAGAACTGTGGGGAGGAACTTCAAGATGAAAACACGCTTCATTGCAGTTTTGGCGTTCATTACGCTGGCTGTGTGCCCATCTATAGCGGTCAGCGAGATCAAGATCGGCATGCTCGCTCAACGTGGACCTGAAAAGGCCTTGGAAGAATGGGGGGGCATCGCCGCCTACTTGAGCGAAAAGCTCGACGACAAAGTGACCATAGTGCCTCTCAAGTTCAGCGAGTTCATGGACTTCTGCGATGTGGAGCGCTCCGGGTTTATTTTCACGAATCCGTGGTTCTATGTGAGAGCGAAAGTTCTCAAGGGCGCCAAAGCTCTTGTTACCGTTAAGTACAAAGGCTCCGGTGAGACTATGGGCGGCGTGATATTTGCTCGTAAGGACAGCGGAATCGCGAAAATTGAAGACATGCGGGGCAAAACGGTGATGGTTCCGAAACTCTCCTCACCAGGGGGATGGCTCTTTCAAAAAGGTGAGATTGTACGGAATGGGATATCTCCGGAACGGGATTTCAAACTCCTCTTGGAAACAGAGAAAGAATCTCATGACCAGGTCGTCTATGCAGTGAAAGACGGAAAAGCCGATGTGGGCACTGTAAGAAACAATATCCTTGAGACTATGCAACGAGAAGGCAAGATAAGCATCGGCGATTTTATTATCATCAATAGGATGAATCACCCCGGCTTCCCGGAACTCTGCAGCACTCCATTGTATCCCGACTGGCCCGTAGCGACTTTGAAAGACACTCCGGAGGACACCTCGAGAAAGTTGCAGCAAGCTCTGCTAAACATTCCACCGGGTCACCCCGCGCTGGAACAGGCTCGCAAGCTGGAGAAATTCGTGGATGCGCTCGACTACGGGCCTATTGAGGAGTTGTGCAGGTTCTTGAAAGTGCCTCCGTTCAAGAAATAGGGCCCGGAGGCTTGCGGCTTGGCGTCTCGGTGGCAGAGCAGGTGAAGCGATCCGCCCCGGACAAGCCGGCAGTGGCACCCGTCCGAGGAAACCGCTTAATTTTGGCGCATTGAGCAGGCCATCGGCCACTCCGGGCAATCGGAAATTACTTTTGAGAATCGGCATGAAAAATAAAAGGTCCTCCGCGGTCCAAAATGTTGATAATTTGGCACGTAAGTTGCTCCTTTATCTGGTAACTCAAGAAGAAATAAAGCCATTACCCTTTAGCCCTGAACCAAGGGCTTTTTTTTTGCCCGGCATTTATCCCCGGTTTTCAAGATCTTATGGTCGGGCGGTGAAATGGACCGAGCCGCGCGGCCGGTGGTATGAAAGAGCGAGCCTGCGAAATAATTGACCGAATGGTTGCCAGGCGGCTATTTCTTTCGCACCTTCAAGCTATTTTTCGTGGGGATGTCACTCCTTGCAATGACCGAGAAGCGACATTTTTCTCACACAACTCGATGATTGCGCCGATTGGCAATCATTCAGTTAAGCGCGGAAGTGGAACAATATCGTTTTACCGCGGAGGGCGCAGAGAAGACGCATGGGCGCACGGCCGTGCGCTCAGCGATCTCGGCGGTGAATAAATTCTTCTGTGGCGGCTGAGGCATCCCCGCGTCAGTGAATGCACGCGCACATTGTCAAAAGACTCTTGACTTCCTCAGCGGTATTTGGTTACATGAACAGTTTAGAGGTTCGACTAGAAGGTTAGGGAAGCCAAGTGAAAAGAACGTTTCAACCGAGCAATACCTCACGTAAGAGGACTCACGGTTTCCGCATTCGGATGAGGACTCAAAGTGGAAGAATTGTCCTCAAGCGGAGAAGGGCAAAAGGACGCAAACGCCTGTCGGTCTAAACCGAGGCGTTTTAAGCTTGACAAAGAAGCTAGAATTCGCAACTCCTCCGACTATCGGAGAATCATGCGAAGAGGTGTCCGCTCTAACACGCCCCATTTTCATATCCGAATGCTCAAGAACCCGGTGGGCATAACTCGGCTGGGAATAGCGGTCGGCAGGAAAGCTGGGAACGCTTGCGCTCGAAATCGGGTCAAGAGGAGGCTCCGAGAATACTTCAGGCTGAATCGGGAAAAAATGCCACCCGAGACGGATATAGTATTTGTCGCTCAGGACGGAGCTGCTACTTTGAGCATGCATCAACTCCAGGACGAGTTGGACCGATTTTTCGAAAAGAGATTCTGTACGCGAGCAGATACGTCTTCGGAGCGGTGATACGGCTGTACCAGGTTTTCCTTTCACCACTCTTTCCTTCCGCATGCCGCTTTCATCCCACCTGTTCCGAATATGCCCGTGAAGCCGTGCTGACCCACGGTGTCTTCAAAGGCCTCTGGTTGGCGCTGAGGCGCTTGATCAAGTGCCGGCCCTTTGGACCGGGAGGGTTCGACCCTGTTCCGTAAACAACGGCGCACGCCAGGGGGATGAATACGCTCAAGGGATCTTTTAGATCTCCTAAGACAGAGACCCCTTGCTGGGGGAGAAAAGCATGGACCGCAACCTTATTCTGGCAATAGTCTTATCAGTTGTAATAATCGTAGTATTCCAATACTTCTTTCAGGCCTTTTCCCCTCCACCGCCTCCTGCCAAGAAAGTGCCGCCGGTTACCGAGACGACTGCTCCTACCGCTCCATCTCCTCTGTCTACTCCTGCGGCCCCGTCCGAAACCAAACCGGCACCGTCAGTGGTTAGGCCGGCTCCCGAGGGAACAGCTCCTCCCGCAGCCAAAGACATGCTGGTTAAGGTCGACACGCCCAAATACGAAGCAGTAATCTCATCCAAAGGCGCGCGTATCATTTCCTTCAAGCTCAAGGATTACGCCACATCTTTGACCGGTAAAGAGCTTGTCAATCTCTTTGCTCCCGAAGAGTTGGATTCTTCCGGGCCGTCCATCATGTTTACCGGACGGGACGAGACCTTCAACGACGCGTCCTTGTCGTATAACTACGATTCCCCGGAGACGGCGGTTTCTCTCACCGAAAAAGGTGCGAAAAAATCGATCACCTTCAAAGCCGCCACCGCGGCCGGAATAGGGATAGCCAAGACGTTCGTTTTTAATTCGGACAATTACGATGTCGGCTTCTCGTTTACTCTTACCAACAATTCCAATGAGAACCGCAACTACTTGATCACCCTTCCTTGGCGCAAAGCTTTCGAGGATGAGTCGTCGAATAGGTTCAGTTGGAACAGCGTGGAGATACTGTTAAACGGTGAACTCAAGGACTACTACTTCAAAGATATCAAAGGCAATGAAGAACCCTCGGGTAAGATTGAATGGGCCGGGCTGGGGGACGTCTACTTTTTCAAGGCGCTGATATTCGGCAAAAACCCTGCAGGAAAGGTCACGCTTTACAAACCCACCAAAGAAAATGTGGCCGAGATCGAGGTAAGGTACGGAGGGGTAGACATACCGCAGGGTCAGGCAGTGACAACGGATCTGTCTCTGTACCTGGGACCCAAGGAGAGGGAAGCCCTGACCGCCGCGGGCTACGATCTTTCCAGGGCCCTTTTCTATAGCAATTATAAAATATTGGACATCACGTCCGAATACTTGATGAAATTTCTGAGGTTCTGCAATTCCGGTTTCGAGATCGCGGGGATCAGGATTCCAGGGACCCATAACTACGGGATAGATATCATCCTGTTGACCATACTGATAAAAATCCTGTTCATCCCTCTAACTCACAAGAGCATGAAATCCATGAAACGGATGCAGGACCTACAGCCTCAGTTAGCGAAACTGAAGGAGAAATACAAGGACGACAAGGCCGGCCTTAATAAGGCAACCATGGACCTGTTTCGAGAGCAAAAGGTCAACCCTCTCGGCGGATGTTGGCCCATGTTTCTACAAATGCCGGTTTTCATCGCGCTGTACCAGGCCTTGTCCTATGCCATCGAGCTGAGGAATGCGCCGTTTGTATGCCTTCCCTCAATCTATCTGTGCATCAACGATCTTTCTGCGCCGGATCCCTATTACGTGACACCTGTTCTCATGGGTGGGACCATGGTGCTGCAACAGTGGATGACTCCCTCCGGAGGAGACCCCACTCAGAAAAAGATGATGCTGATAATGCCGGTGGTTTTCACTTACCTGTTTCTGAGTTTTCCTTCGGGCCTGGTTCTTTATTGGTTGATAAGTAACGTGCTTTCGATAGGTCAGCAGGTTATCACCAACAAAATGGCCAAGTAAGAGGAATAGAGTCATGTCGTTTTACGAATTTACCGGAAAGTCCGTCAAAGAGGCCGTTGCTAAAGCGTGCGAAGAGCTTGATGTGGACGAAGCCCTTCTGGAAATCGACGTGTTGGAAGAGAGTACACGGGGATTCCTGGGAATCGTGGGCCAAAGAGACGCCCGCATAAGGGTTCGCAAACGCAACATATTTCAGGAAGTGATGCAAGCTGAACCTGCCGCGGCCGCGGAAGAAGACGCCATGGAAATAGAACCACCTCCCGCCCGCGAGGTAGCCGAGGAGGAGTACTTCGAATCGGCAACCGAAGACTTGCAGGCGACTCCTGACTTTGTGCCTGTGCTCACACGGCCCGAACCTACCGAGCCTACCCCCGAACAGTCGTCGTACATGCAGGAAGCTTCGACAGTCCTGCAGGAGATCCTCAAACGGATCCCTGTGGATGCTCAAGTCGATGCCTCCATAGTGGAAGGAGCCGTGTACCTTGATATCAAAGGGGACGGATCGGGCTTGCTGATCGGGAAAAAGGGTCAGACCCTGGACGCGCTCCAGTTTTTGGTGAACAAAATCGTCAACAAGGAAAACGCGCCGGGTGAAAAGATCGAAATAGTTGTGGACACCGAGAGCTACAGACTCCGAAAAAGGGAAAGTCTTCGTGAGACGGCCTTGAAATCCAGCCAGAAGGCCAAGAAAACCTTGAAACCGGTTGCCTTAAACCCGATGCCGCCGTACGAAAGACGTTTAATTCACCTCTTCCTGGCCGAAGATCGCGAGGTGTATACAAAGAGTTACGGTGAGGGGGCCCTCCGAAGGATCGTCGTATACCCCCGGCGAGGGCCGGTGAGCAAACGCCGAAGACGATAAGAAATTGAAACCAGGAAATTGCGGGAAGCAACTTTTTGTAAATGGACTATGACCTTAGATCCGCTTGAGGTGACGGGATTCCATGAACCTGTCATTTCGAGGGCGCAGCCCGAAGCAATCTCCAATGGTGGGACAGGCGTCCCGCCTGTCCATTGGAATGACGGGCAAGATGCCCGTCCCACCGAAGATGAGACTGCTTCCTCGTTCCACTCCTCGCAATGACAGTTCCAAGCGGCATCCGGAGGCAAAAGCAGGCGGCTACGTCTTCCTTTTAGTCAGCCGGGTTTGGGCTGAGGCGAGGCGAGCCCGAAGACTAATCGTCGCGCCGCGCTCACCAGTGTTAACAAAAAAGAGCTTCCCCACAGTTTTATTTTCGCATGCACCTGCAAGAATTGTCCTGCCATGACCACGAGACCGAGCATATCCAGTGACACTATCGTAGCTCTTTCCACACCCCGCGGCTATTCGGGCATCGGAGTCATTCGCATCAGTGGTCCCGACGCGCTGGGCATACTGCGGAAAATCTTCCATCCCCGGGGAAAAAGCGGAGAGTTCTCGGATCGGGCCGCGGTTTACGGAAGGGTCGTTCATCCTCATGACGGGAGGACCCTTGATGACGGGATCGCTCTAGTAATGCGCAGTCCGGCCTCTTATACCGGGGAGGATATGGTGGAGTTGAGCTTGCACGGCAGTCCTGTTGTTCTGGATGCCGTGGAGCGTCTGATAACGAATCTGGGCGCTCGTCCTGCTACGCGCGGGGAATTCACCCGGCGAGCGTTCCTGTCCGGCAGGCTCGATCTGATTCAAGCGGAAGCGGTTATCGACCTAATTGAGGCCCGCAGTATGGCTGCCGCGGAAGAAGCCCGTGCAACGCTGGAAAGCTCGGTCTCCAAAGAGATGGCCCAGATTTCCGACGCGCTGAAAGACGGCCTCGCCACCCTGGAAGCGCACATTGACTTTGATGACGACGATCAAGAACCTGCGCCGGACCTGGAGGGGATAATCAGAGGTGTAGCAGATCAGATGCAGGGTCTGCTGGAGAATTCGGAGGCGGGAAAAATTCGGAGGCAGGGGATAAACACGGTAATCGTGGGCAAGCCGAATGTGGGCAAGTCCACTCTGTTTAATGCGCTCTTGCGCAGTGACCGCGTTATTGTGACGCCCTATCCGGGCACTACCCGTGATCTGGTGGACGACTTCCTCCTCCTGGATGAAACGGCTTATCTACTGTGCGATACCGCAGGGATTCGACATGATCCCGAGCCGGTAGAAGAAGAGGGGATTCGGCGCACCCACGAGAGGATCAAGACCGCGGACCTTGTACTGGCTGTCCTCGATGGGGCCCAGCCGATGGATGACGCCGATGCTATGGTCCTCGATGCCTGCCGAGAAAAGAATACCATCCTAATTCTGAACAAGCAGGACCTCGGGCTTGCGCTGGATGAGAACAAGATCCCCGGTCCCGACCACTGGCCCAGGGTGGCGATCAGTGCAAGGACGGGACAAAACCTCAGCACTCTTGAAAAGGCCATCGCGGACCAGGGCCACAGACTGACTTCTCGGGCCACGGCAGGCCTTTCCGGGTCCTTGACCGACCGAGGTTTGCTGCTGGTGCACGCGGCCCTGATGCCAATGAAAGATTTGATCGAAGCGTTTGACAGAGCGGGAACAGTTAAGCCGGAAATCGTGTCGCTGGAAATCAGAAAAGCGCTCGATTTTCTGGAAGAGATCACTGGTGAGCGTGTGGACGAAGGGATCCTCGACCGGATCTTCGAACGTTTTTGCGTAGGGAAGTAGCCGGCTTTTAGTGTTCGATAATTTTTTTGAGCCGGCACCGATTCATTGCCATAGATAAAGATTTACTTTAATATTAGCTCATAACACCTTAGAATAAAATCATATAATAATCAGAAAAATCTTGACATTCTTCCACGTTTGGGATAGGCATCAGAAACATCATGCGAAGGCCCGCTCTCGCGGGTCCTCTACCCAGCGGGGAAAATCCGGTGACACTCCGGGGAAGGTCAAATCCATTGCTAGAAATTTCCGTAACCAGTTCCAATGAGATCTTCGACACTCCGGTTCAACACCGTTTGGAGGTACGCTAATGCAGGCAAGGGGCCTGACCAGAATTCCCTGTGCTCTTCTCGTCCTCGCCGTCATGTTGATGGCAACGAGCGTGGCGGATGCGTGGGAGCAGCAATACCGGTATCCGGTTAAGATCAGAGTTTCAGGGACCGATCAACCCGATGTGACCTCAGGCGGTGTTGGCAGAGCGTCACGTTTCGGTCCCTCCGATTGGGAAGTGGCGGCGGGGCAGGCACGGCGCGAAGTCCTTTGTCCCAAGAGAGGATACGCCTTTGCCCTTGGGATGCGTCCCTTCTTCAGCACGATAGCCGGGTCGAGCAAGGTTGTCAGCAGGGGAGGTGAGGGAACTTACCTGAACCTTGTCGGACACTTGCGACTCCCACCCGAAAGGACGTTGTGGGAGTTCTACTCGTATTTGCGGGTGTGGGACCGGATCGGGCTCAGGTTGGAGTATGCGCCCTGGATCTGGGACGGGCCTGGCCACGTGCCCGGGGACGGTAATTTCGCCGGCCTGCTCTTGAAAAGGGATGATGCGATTCAGTCGGACCTGAACATCACGACTTTGTTGATCGGAGGGGACTATGATGTCTCCTTCGGCAGGGAACTTACCTTCGGACCGAATGCAGACCTTCACATCATAAGATGGACCCAGCGAGTGGTTAAAGGCAGCGGAGAGTCGGCTGATTTCTCTCAAACCATTCTACAGCCGGCAATAGGGGCCCATTTGAGGTACGACCCACAGAACACGGGCTATTTCTCATGGTTCAAGCCGTACCTCGAGGGACGCTTCAGCTGGATGAATTTTGGCGGTCTCGGGCTATCCACGTGGGACTTGGCAGCAGGTGTAGCCCCACCCGTGAGCAGGAACGTCGACGCGGGATTCAAGATCGGCTACAAACAGTGGAAAATCGACGGAAATAGGGGGCGGCTCTTTGCAGACGTAGGAGTTGAGGGCCCTTATCTCGATTTCGCTCTTCAGTTTTAGGTCTCCCTCATCTCTTTCACACAGACGCCCGTGGGGTTCGTCCCCGCGGGTGTTTTTTTTGAACCGATTGTTACGTTATAGCAGGTGTCAAAAACAGTGTCCGATTACGGAGAGCGCCTCTTAGAAATTGGTAGGTGCCGCCTCCGTGCCGGCACATTTTTTCCCGGCTCCAAGGCTCCGCCTCCCTGGCTTGGTTGAAATGACATGTGTTTCCGGGCAGAGCCTGAGAACCAGACCTAGCCAGCCAGCGCCGGGGCATTCGAGGCAAGCTGCGGCTGGAAAATTTCCCTTGACAGTTAATTTCAATAGTCTAGAATTTTTGTTAAATATTATGGTAAACTTATCCACTGATTCGCCGCGCATCCAACAAAAGCGATAATACCTGGTGTCCACGAGATATGAAAACATTCGGATCTTTCGCCAAAGAGAGAAGCAGGCGGCTGGGAAGAAACCAGAAAACCCTGGCTGAACAGCTTGGGGTTTCTCCTGCCTACGTTTCTCAGATATTTACGGGAAAAAAGAACCCTCCTGACCTGGGAAGGCCGCGAAATCGGGCGCAGTTGAGAACCTGGGCCGAGTTCCTGGCAGCCTCGGAGGATGAAATCCTGGATCTTGTGCGCTTCGAACTCCACAGAGTTCCGCCTCGTCCCAGCGCAAAATTCCCGAAGATACGGGAGTTGCTCCTGAAGCGCCTGAATGCTCGCGATAAAGGCCTCATGGACGAAGTGCGCTCCATGGAGCTGCACCCTGCGGAAAACCGAGTCATACAAGCCATGGTGCAGATCTACATGATCCTGCAAGAAGAGCCGGACGAAGGACGTGCGTACTCTCCGACGAGGTTCAAAGAATTCTGTAACCGCGCGAGGTCCAATCGAGAGTTCATCGATGAAGAACTGGTCCGATTCCTTCAGGACAAACCTTTCTCATGGGCTTGGGACTCGGAGGTCGACGATGTCCGGGTCTTTGCCGAAGCGAGCACAATTCGTGAAGCAATGGAGACGTTGGCCAAAATCCTGTCTGACACGCCGGGATTCACATATGCTCGAACAATCCCAATGGTAGGCCATGTCAGCGCAGGAATGGGATTTGAGTTTACCGACGGAGGGTTCGCAGCAGGCGAGGGCTTCGAGCAGGTCGAAATACCTCCTGGAGTGGACCCGTCCTTTGCTCAACGACTCTATTGTGTAAGAGTCAGAGGTGATTCCTTGCAGGAATTCTTCGGTGACGGGACACTTCTGTTCATCAAGCCCGAATCCTGGGAAGAAGTTAAAGACGGGGACCTGGTAATTTTCAAGAATCGCTCCGACGGTCGAGCTTTCGTGAAGAAAGTGGAATTTGTGGGCGAAAGCCTACTTCTCAAATCCATGAACCCTATGTACAAAAACATCGTCCTGGCCAAGCGGGAATTGATGCTGCTTGAGAGAGTCATGGCCATCGTGTTATAGGGGCTTGGAGGTGAGCCACAGGGACCGCCATGTGGCGGACTCCCGAGTTGGCTTCACCATTAGAGCAATGCTTGGCCTTGAGCGGGCATAGGAGCTTTCACCTGCATTGACAACCCTCTTCAGGAAGAAGCGTTTGAAATCCGCAACTATAATAACCGCACTTGTCATCCTGGCTATAGGAGGGCTTGACGCCCCAAACAGCGTAAGTGCGGAGATCTGTTCCGCTCCGCACCTGGAAGCCACGCCTGACTCGTCTCGGTTTGGACTACCTCCACATGTCGAAAAGTCAGGACTGGTGTTTACCGGGACGACGGTTCCTATCTCTCGCCGGGACGTTCAAGAGAGAATAGTCAAGGAAATTAACTACCTGCTTCTGGATCGGCGTTCGAGAGTGTTGTTGTGGCTGGCTCGGGCGGACACCTTGAGACCTGTAATCTTGCCGATTCTAAAAAAATACGATGTGCCGCCGGAGTTCCTATACCTCGCGGCAATTGAATCCAGCTATGACAGCAGGGCTTTATCTTCAGCGGGCGCGTACGGCTACTGGCAATTCATCAAGGCCACCGCGCAGTGTGGCCCACACGGCTGCGAGCAGTACAACTGGAAAATGAATATTAACCATTGGAAGGATGAGCGGGCCGATTTGGTGAACTCCACTCATTCGGCAGCCAAGTATCTGGCCTGGATGAACGGAGTCAAGAAGGTCAGCCTCAGCGACAAGGTCGAACGGGAGGGCTTCAAGGATTGGCTTCTCACAGCCGCGGCGTACAACGCGGGGCCTTCCAGAGTCGTTCAACGGCTGTGTCAGTTCGGGGCATCCTCGTACTGGGATGTGCCTTTACCGATAGAGACTGAAAAATACGTCCCACGTTTGATAGCTCTCGCGCTCATAAGTAAGTACAGAGACTTCTATCGAATTCAGATTCATCAGCGCCCCAGTCTGGCCTTCGAGACGGTCAACAAGGTGAAGCTTCACAAGGACCTCTCCTTTGTGGCAATGGCTAAGCTACTGAACACAACTCCGCGAGAGGTATGGGGGCTAAATACCCAAGTCCCGCCGGACAAGGGTATTTTTCCTGCCAAGTCCGGTAAGACCTCCATTGAACACACAATCCACATCCCGAAAGGGACCCGCCAGAAGTTCCTCGCACAGCTCGCGGCCCACGGATTTACGAAGAAATAGGAAAGCGTATTGGTTTCAGCGTCCCAATGCCTTTAACTTGGGGTTGCGGCGCTCACAAGAAGAAAAGACGACTTACGGTTACCGGCGCCGCGTAACTTAAACGACACACTGGTCCCGGGAAGCATGTACAGGCTGTCCCCTTTTGAGAGCGAAAAGGTTTCGTCATCCACTCGGGCACTGACCCGACCTTCGAGGCAGTAGACGAATCGGTCGGTCCCCGCAGCTTCCAGGTCATACGAGTCGGCGGCCATTTCAATAGTGATGATACTGGCCTCCATCCGGCTCAGAAAAATCCCTGCCGTAACCGGGCGCACAGAAACCGCGGGCGAACTCGTCGGAATGTTTTCTCCTTCTCCGGCAGGGCAGTGAACGGCCTTTTGGTATAGAACTTCATCGAGAAACGCACCGGCTTTCATGCCGAAGGCGGAAGCGATCTTCATTAATGTGTTCAAAGTTGGCGACGACTTGTTCAGCTCTATGGAACTCAGGTTCGATGCAGCTATGCCGGTTATCCGGGAGAGGTCGATCAGGGAAAGCTGCTTTCTCTTGCGACAGGCTCTTATTTTTGCGCCCACATCTACGAATGAATGGTTCATCATCGACCTCTGCAACGGTTTCCGGAATTTCTAACAATGGTTTGAGCGGCCCTCGATCTATAGCAGTTGCCATAATTTTTGTCCGATTTGCAGGCACTCCGTTTCGTCATTCCTGCGCAAGCAGGAATCCAGTCCCCGCGTCTCGCGGGATTTCCTGGGTTCCCGCTTTCGCGGGAACGACGGGCTTTATAACCCTCTGACAGAGTAGGCCCCGTCGATGCGGTCTGAAAACCAGACTGATCGTATCGTGGCCAAACGGACATTACTTTTGGCAATCCGTATATAACCGTTCACTCGAAGAGCGCTTGAGCCAACTCTTTGACATGGGTTACCCCGACCGCGGTTATACCCTTCGCTGCGGAAAGTTCCGCGTTGCCCGCGGGCGCGATTATCCGATTGAAGCCCAATCTTGATGCTTCGTTGATCCTGGCTGCGGCCCTGGACACACGGCGGACTTCCCCGGCAAGTCCTACCTCGCCGAACACCAATGTCCCAGGCCTAACTGTTCGGTCCAGGTGAGATGACAGCAGCGCGGCAATCAGCGACAGGTCTGCAGCGGGCTCGGTGGCTCGAACTCCGCCCACCGCGTTGAGGAAGATGTCCTGGTCGGTGAGTGTCAGTCCGAGCTTTTTCTCCATGACGGCTATCATAAGGGCCAAGCGCTGAGAGTCAATCCCGAGGCATGTCCTGCGTCCCTGGCCGGGAACGGGCCCTGCCACCAATGCCTGGATTTCGGCCAGAATAGGCCGAGACCCCTCCACCAGGGCCGTCACTGTAGACCCCGAGACGCCCTCCGGTCTTTCCGACAGGAACAATTCCGAAGGATTGTCCACCTCCACCAGGCCCAGGTCGCCCATCTCGAATACGCCGATTTCACTTACCGACCCGAAGCGATTTTTCACGGACCTGAGAATCCGATAGGGGTGTCCTCGTTCCCCTTCAAAATACAGCACTGTGTCCACCATGTGCTCCAATACCTTTGGACCGGCCAAGCTGCCGTCTTTGGTCACATGGCCAACGATAAAGCACGCCGCGGAGCCTCTCTTGATGCAATCCAGGACGGTTGCCGCAACGTGTCGGACTTGAGATATGCTCCCGGCATGGCTTTCGAAAGAGCTGCTGAAACACGATTGAACGGAATCTAGCACCACCACCGAAGCGTCCGATTGCGAAATCTTTTGTATGATCGTTTCCAGTTGATTTTCTGCCAGAACGAGGAACCCGGGGCTTTGGAGCCCGAGCCGGTCGGCCCTGATTTTGATCTGTTCAGCGGATTCCTCTCCGGAAACGTACAGGACGGTCTCTCCGCGAATGGCCATTTTGCCGAAAGCCTGCATTAGCAAGGTGCTCTTGCCGATTCCAGGATCGCCGCCCAGCATGATCACGCTGGATCTAATAAGCCCTCCGCCAAGGACCCTGTCCAGTTCCCCGATTCCGGTATTGATTCTGGGGCGCTGATCGCCGTGAATTTCCGTCAAGGGAACGACCCCCTGCGGTTCCTCGGCGGAAAGCACAAGTTTCCCTCCCGGGCCTTTGGTATGCCTAACTTCTCTCTCGTTTACGCAATTCCATTCACCGCAACCTGGGCAACGGCCCATCCATTTGGCAAGTTGCTTGCCACATTCCGTACAAACAAAGACTACATCGCCTTTCAAATTGACCTCACTTGGCAATTGGCCTTGATCCCCGTCCGATTGTCACCCTGACCTTGAAGGCCTCTCGTCTTTTTTAAACTTTGAGCCCAGTTCCTACAACAAATTTCCGTTGCTTGTGGGCATTCAGCCTTTCGAGGTGTGGGCTGTTTTTGTGGGGCAGTCCCTCCGAAACTGTCCCAAAACCTGAAAATTAAGGGGGTTCTCTTGTAGGGGCGCTTCGAGAAGCGCCCTGATTTCGGGCGGTTCACGAACCGCCCCTACCGAGGTCGCCGCAAGCGATGCCTTTCCGCGTAACCTAATGTTTGCCAGGGTTTGCCGACGGCAGTTTACAGTGTTAGAGTACACCTATGGCTCAAATGGTCCAAAGATATCGTTCTCTGTCAGGGTGGCTCAAGGAACGTTTCCACGAACCGGTCCGCAAGATAACCATTGACGCTGGTTTGGGGTGCCCTAACCGCGACGGCAGTCTCAATTCCGGCGGGTGCATTTACTGCAACCCGAGAGGCTCCGGCACAGGCGCGAGCGTGCAAGGCCTTTCCGTTGCCGAACAGATGGACCGAGGCATAGAGTTCCTTTCCCGGCGTTATGGTGTCAGGAAGTTCATTGCATATTTTCAGTCTTTTACCAATACCTACGGAGAACCGGACCAGCTTTTTCGGCTCTACAGCGATGCTTGCCACCAGCCCGAGGTCGTCGGCATGGCCATCGGCACGCGGCCGGACTGCGTGTCCGACGGGGTACTGGATATCCTGGAGGAAATGAGCCGGGAGCGTCTGATATGGATTGAGTACGGTTTGCAGTCGGCCCACAAGAAAACTCTGGACCTGATCAATCGCGGGCACGGGCCGGAGGCCTTTTTCGACGCTGTGGCCAGGACCGGCCAAAGGGGCATCCCGATCGTGGCGCATCTTATACTGGGGCTTCCGGGTGAATCCATCGAAGACATGGTGCAGACAGCCGGAGCCGTTGCAGATGCCGGAGTGCAGGGTGTGAAGCTGCATCCTTTGTATATAATCCGGGGAACTGCCCTGGAAGCCATGTATCGGGAAGGAAACTACCTTCCTATGACCGAGGAATCCGCAGCAGAAGCGACCCTGGCCGTGATGGAGGCCCTCCCGCAGGAGATGGTGATTCACAGGATGACCTCTGATCCCCATGAGGAAGAGCTTGTGGCACCGCTTTGGATGCTTGATCGCCGAGGCGTGAGAACTCGTCTGAACGAACTGATGCAAAGGAAAGACTTCAGGCAAGGGTCACATTACCCGAGGCCCTGTGAGGTTGCTATGAAGATTTGTGACCGCGAGAAGCTGAAAAGTGAGGCAACGCCAACATAAGAGCAATTAATCTCAGGTTTGAAATTATTCCAGAACGAATATCACTTCCGCTCTGACGCGATATTCCTGAATCTGTCCGGCTTCGATCATTACCCTGTGTTCTACGATTTTCATGCCTGTAATGTTACGCAATGTTTTGTTGGCGCGGTCGAAAGCCAGTTTGACTGCTTCTTCGAAACTGTTGGGGGAACCCGCTATGACTTCCGTGACTCGGGCTACTCTTCCTTCTACCATGGTGCCTCCCTCCCTAGATGGGTTGCCTCACAATAAACAAGATAGAAGGTCTGCGCGTCTTTTGTCAACTTTTCTTCCCGGCACTGGGCAAGCAAATGGCCGGGAATGAAGAAAGATTGGTAACCGTTCACCGGGACAGCCCTGACGCCTTGAATCCACGATGGGGGAGGTTTGGAGGGGGAGATGGTCTCCCCCTCCATCCTCACCGGGCGCAGAGCCGTCTCAAGCCCGGTGAACCATTACAAAGATTGTTAGCGAGACGCTGCCGGAAAGTGGGGAAGGCCTTGCCGCGACGGGCACAGCCCGCCCTACGATCGGGCAATACCCGCCGCTCGTGATCCTTCTGACACCCTTAACCGTACAGCGTTTTCGAACATCCCTTTTGGCAATCAGTATGAACAAATTCACAATTGACGAGATCCCTATATAACTTCATCTTGCCTCAGTGCTTCCACTTCGGTTGCAGTATATCCAAGCTCGGTCAGGATCTCTATCGTATGTTGGCCGAGTTCGGGGGGCTCACGCCGGCACGTGGCCGGGGTGTCGCTGAAATCCCAGGGAAAACCCACCATTTTCGTCTTACCGTGTACCGGGTGGTCCAGATAAGTAAAGTAGTCGTTGGCCAGTGCCTGCGGATCGTTCGACACCTCTGTCGGCGTCTGTACGGGGGTGCAAATGCATCCTCCCTGAGTCAAGATATTCAACCATTCATCTCGCGGTCTGGTGGCAAACCTCTCATCGAAGATTGCTACAAGCTGTGCCGCGTTCTCGCTGCGTGCCTCTATGGTGGCGAAACTAGGGTCATGTTCCAGGCGCTCCAAATCAAGGGCTTTGCATACCTTGGGCCAATACCGCTCGGGCTGTAAATGGGCGATGGCTATCCATCGGCCGTCCTGACAACGATAGTGGTTATATATGGGGTTGCCTGCCTGTGCCCGGACTTCCCTCGGAAACTCTGCGCCCATGATTGACGGCGCTGCCATAATGAATCCGAGAGTGGCAATGACGCTGCCCATAAGGGAAGTGTCCACGACCTGTCCTCTGCCGGTCTTTTCCCGGGCATAGAGCGCGGCAGTGACGCCCCATGCGCAAAGCAGTGCCCCGACTTCGTCACCGATTCCGGGCAGGATTTGGGTAGGTGGCGCATCTTTTTCTCCGCATGACATCATCAGCCCGGATCGGGCAATTCCCGTGTAATCGAAAGAGTATTCGTCCGCATCGGGTCCTTTGCGCCCCCAACCCGAAGCGTGGGCATATATCAATCCGGGATTTCTGGCCAGGAGAGCCTCCGGGCCTATGCCCATTCGATCGGGAGCCTGTATGCTCATGTTGTTGAGGAATACGTCCGCGGTATCAATGAGCTTGAGCAGGACCTCCATAGCCTGCGGTTTCTTGAGGTCCAGGACAATGCTCCGCTTATTGCGGTTGCAGTGTTCAAAGTAGTAATTGCGGCCCTTCAGGCCGACCATAGCCCCGATGATCCTCATGAACCCGCGGCCGGGGTCTCCGGTTTTGGGTTCGATCTTGATTACATCCGCGCCCAGATCACCCAGACGCATGCCCGCTACCGGACCCTGCTGGAACATAGAGATTTCGATAACACGAATACCGTCGAGCGGTCCCGCCATGTTGTCCTCCGTTTCTTGGTTAATGACCTTATCCAAAGCTGTAGCCAACAAAAAAAGCGGAGTGTGAACTCCGCTTTCTTTGCTTTATCGTGGAATGGTCACACTCAGGTCACGCAGGTACTCCTTCTAAAGCTAAAAAAGCAAAAAAACCCGCGGATCGTGTTGACCATTTCTTATTCTCCGTGGATGAGGATACGGAACTCGGGAGAGTCTGTCAACGGTTTTTCAGGTGGCCTTTTGATCATTCAGCCTTTCGGGTGGAGACTCTTTCTTTGTGGGGCAGGCTTTCCAGCCTGCCATCCTGCGGTTTCTTGGGACAGGCAGGCTGGAAAGCCTGCCCCACAAAGAAACCTCTCACTGCGTTCTCTACAGTGAAGTGGCATTCTGCAAGTCACAATCTTAGTTGTGGAATATCGGTTGTCAGGGCGGCTCACCCCAGGATTGTCGCGAGTTTCGCCTCTTCCTCGGCATCAAAAGGTCGCCATTCACCGACGGGCAAATTTCCCAACCGAAACGGACCGAATGCTATTCTTCGCAGCTTGCGCACGGGATGCCGGATTCGGAAGAAGATCCGCTTTATTTCGTTCTTTTTGCCCTCGAAAAGGACCACTTTTACCCATGTGGTTGTCTTCTGTCGCCTGACCACGGTAAGTTCAATGTCGCCTACCCGTTCGCCCTCTCCGATACTCATGCCCTTTCGAATGGTGGAGAGGATCTTGTCATCAGGCATTCCCCGGACTTTCACCAGATAGGTTCGGGGGACCTTTCGCGAGGGATGGGTCAGCTTCTGAGCCAAAGTTCCGTCGTTGGTCAGGATCATGAGACCTTCCGCGTCAAAATCGAGACGCCCCACCGTGAACAGGTTCTTCTTAAGCCGCTTGAGGAGTTCGCCAATGCAAGGGCGTCCTTCAGGGTCACTCATGGTGGAAACCACGTTTCGCGGCTTGTTAAACAGGTAATAAATCTTTGCCAGGTCAGGAGGGCGCAGGAGTTTGCCGTCTACCTTGATGTGATCTTTCTCCGGGTCGGCTGTCATGGCAGGATTTTCAACGACCTGGCCGTTGAGCCTGACCCTGCCTTCGAGAATCATCTCATCTGCTTGTCTCCTGGACCCAAGGCCCGCGTCGCGAATTATCAGTTGGATTTTTTTCTGAGCCATGATTCATCATACCACATGCTTGAAGATCACCTTGACGGCTTTGCTCTGCGCTCGATTCGCGAGAGTGTCAAATGCCTGCCGGTGCTCTTCCAATGTGAATCTGTGGGTCACCAGCTTCTCGGGCGCGAGTCTGTGTTCCGCAACCAGATCCATGGCGATGTCAAAGGTTTCTCGTGTTTCCCCTTTATAAGACTCAGGCCCGGAGAATGCTGTTCCATTGATCCGCACACCCTTGAACCATATGGGAGTGAGGTCGAAGCCTGAAGGACGGTTTATGTTCATAAGCACGACCTGCATGCCTTCCCCGGCAAAACGGAGTGCGTCGTCTATGCGCTCCCCGCGACCTGTCGTTTCATAAACCAAATCAGCTCCGCCCTCGAGGCTCAGACGCCCCACTTCGGGATATTGCACAGTGGCTTTCACGAATGAGGCCACCTCTTCGTACAGCGAGTTTGGACTATGGGCCAGCGCAACTCCGGCCTCAGAAACATCGCCGACCAACTCAGCTTCAAAGGAGTGATCCGCGACCACGAGAATCTCCACGTGATGTCCGAGCGCTTGTATGGCGTGTAAGGTCATCAGGCCCGGCGAACCAGCGCCCACGATTATCACGCGGTCTCCGGACCTCGGGGGATACTGCAAAACCGCCCTCACAGCCCTTGTAAACTCCGGAACAAGCACAGCCTGATCGCTCTCGATGTTCTGGGGGATTGTTCTCACCTGACTCTTGTGCGCAATAAACGAGTCACCCCAGCCGCCTCCGGTGTCTTTACACCCTCCGATTATTATTCCCGGACCGATGGCACCCTTGGCAAAGCTTCGGCAACTGGAAGGTTGCCCTCTGGAGCACGATGGACACAGGGGTGTCACTTCCCTGGGCTTGCATGACAGCAGCGGGTTAACGATGGCCCTTTCGCCCGGTTCTATCCCTTCGACCTGGCCGCCTATTTCAGTGACGATTCCCATGTTTTCGTTGCCGGGGATGAAGGGAAACGAAAGGAAGGCCCCGAAAGCGGACGGGTCGTGATCGATAATCATGCCTTCGTCCATTCCGGAGATGCCTGACATGATAGACCTGATCTTGACCCACTGGGGCCCGGGAAGCTCCGGCTCGGGGACCTCGGATAGTTGCAGGTTCAGCGCGTGAGATCCCTCGCTTTGCCTGAGTACCTTTGACCTGAATTTGTCCCAGACCTCTCTGCCCAGACTGAAATTTGCCGTGAGAGCTTTCATTGTCTTTCCCCGTAGGCCCAGTACGTCGAGACTCCTTGGTCACCGTGTGACCTTATATGACATTCGGCCGAACCGGAGAAGTCTTTTGAGGCTAAAATGCGAAATTTTGTGGCGCAACCTTCAAGCTTGTAGCGATTGCCTGAATTATCCAGCATCTACAATTGCGAGGAGTGAAGTCCGATGGAAAGCGATCTCATTTTCGGTAGGACCGACAGGATGCCGGTCCTACCGAAAATGGGATTGCTTGGTCGTTTCAGTCCCAGCCCTGACGGGGTCATGGCATCCCGTAACCTCAAATGGATCTAAGGGCATAATCCATCATGAGAATGCCGGCGCACGGAATTTGGCAACGGCTCCACGGGACTGCTCCCTGCGCTTTGGCAACTTGACAACAAATAGGTGATACCACATCATAAAGAAGTAGAGACCGCATAATTGCGTGTACTGGCGTTTCGTGGTATATTTGTATTAACTATAAAGCCTTAGCAATGGGAGCTTTTCTTGAACAACATCTATAAGAACCTGGGTCTTTGGTTGGTCATCTGCCTTGTGATGATCTTCCTTTTTCACCTGTTCAACCAACAAAAGACCGCTGATAAGACCATACCGTACAGTACGTTCCGCCAGGAAGTGGACCAAAAGGCGATCAAATCGGTTGACATGCAAGGTAACCGCCTAAAAGGCCGTTACGTAGATGGTAGTGGCAGCTTTAGGACACTGGCTCCCCCCCATGACAACGAGTTGGTGCCTACCCTGTTAAAGAAAAACATCGATGTTCAAGTTCTCCCTGACGATGACAACCCCTGGTACTTGACTGCCCTGATTTCGTGGCTGCCCATGATCTTTCTGATCGCAATCTTTGTCTTCTTCATGCGGCAGATGCAAGCCGGTGGCGGGAAAGCCATGAGCTTCGGCAAGAGCCGCGCCCGGCTGATAAGTGAAGCCCAGAACAAGATCACCTTCCAGGACGTGGCAGGGGTCGAAGAGGCCAAGGAAGAACTCAGCGAAATCATAGACTTTCTGAGGGAACCGAAGAAGTTCACAAGACTGGGAGGGAAGATCCCCAAGGGTGTCCTGCTGATGGGGGCTCCGGGCACAGGAAAGACGCTTCTTGCCAAAGCGGTGGCAGGTGAGGCAAGCGTCCCGTTCTTTTCCATTTCCGGGTCGGATTTCGTGGAGATGTTTGTCGGCGTGGGCGCGTCCCGGGTCAGGGACCTTTTCATACAGGGAAAGAAGCACGCTCCGTGCATAATATTCATTGACGAGATAGATGCCGTCGGGCGCCATCGCGGCGCGGGGCTGGGAGGCGGCCACGACGAAAGGGAGCAGACCCTCAATCAACTCCTCGTCGAGATGGACGGCTTTGAAACAAATGAAGGCGTCATCCTCATAAGCGCCACAAACCGGCCCGACGTTCTGGACCCGGCTCTGTTGAGACCCGGACGTTTTGACCGGCAGGTGGTGGTGCCTCAGCCGGATATTCGGGGCAGGACAGCCATTCTGGGCGTTCACACTCGCAAGACTCCCGTGACGAAAGACGTGGACCTGGAGACCATAAGTCGCGGCACGCCGGGGTTTTCGGGAGCAGATCTTGCGAATCTGGTTAATGAAGCCGCGCTCAACGCGGCCAGGAGGAACGCCACCCAGATAGCGATGCGGGATTTTGAGTTTGCCAAGGACAAGGTCCTCATGGGAGGAGAGCGTCGCAGCATGGTCATAAGCCTCGAGGAGAGGCGAAACACTGCGTTTCATGAAGCTGGACATACTTTTGTGGCTCGCAAGGTACCCGGCACCGATCCAATCCATAAGGTTACCATTATTCCGCGTGGCCGGGCCCTTGGAGTCACGCAGCAGCTGCCGGTGGACGACAGGCACACTTACGCCAAAGATTATCTCCTGGCTCAGATTGCCGTCCTGATGGGAGGGAGAGCCGCGGAAGAGGTATTCCTGAATCATATGACCACCGGTGCGGGCAATGACATCGAGCGCGCAACCGAATTGGCCCGAAAGATGGTCTGTGAGTGGGGTATGAGTGAAGAGATGGGCCCGCTGATGTTCGGGCAGAAAGAAGAACAGATTTTCCTCGGGAAAGAGTTTGCCCGCCACAGAGACTACTCCGAGCAAACGGCCATCAGTATTGATTCAGAGGTTCGCAGAATTGTCACGGAAAACTACAACCAGGCCAAGCGGATAATTGAAGAGAATAAGGAGACGGTGGCAAGAATAGCCGAAGCCCTGCTGGAACGGGAAACTCTGGATGCCGCTGAAATCGAGGCTCTGATAGAGGGCCGAGAACTGCCCGAGCTCGCTGAACAGCCTCTCACCCCACCCGAGCCGGAGCCGGTGGATTTGAGGCCCTTGGACGACGGCCAAGTCATAATGGGACCCCCTCCGGCGACCCCGGATCCCAAAAAGATATGAGTTCCGCCGTCTACCGCAAACCTTCACTTTCGGTGGGGAATTGTCGGTTTTCTGTCATTGCGAGGAGTGAAGCGACGAAGCAATCTTGTTTTCGGTAGGACCGGCATCTTGCCGGTCATTCAGATAGACAGGCGAGACGCCTGTCCCACCAATTGAGATTGCTTCCCCCGCTTTTCAGCGGGGTCGCAATGACATGTTTCGCGCAAGTTGTCTCCCCCGCAAGACTGAAGAGTTAGCGTCTACCGCAAAATGTCCTTGCATTAACTTCAAAGATATCTCAATATTGCCGCTCGCCGCCTCCGTAGTGAAGAAGAGGCGACGGGCGCGATGTTGGAGTATTGCTTCAAGCGCAGAAGACCACAACGATTGCCAAACTAATTTCGGTTCTGCTGCCGGGTGACCGGTGTGTAGGTGGTTCGCTGCAATGCATCTCCTGCAACGCGTGCTCCTCACAGATGTCGTTCCCGCGAGACGCGGGACTGGATTCCTAGCGTACGCAGGAATGACAGGAGATGGCTGCGGCAAATAGGACCCAAATTCCGGCAATCGGCAAAAATGAAGGTTGGTTCATGGAATCTAGAAACAGGCAGTTGCTAATGGGCTTTTCAGTCCTTTTAGGAGCACTCTTGCTCTGGACCGTTGGGGGGCAAGGGCTGGCGTCTGCTGATCAACTCGATGACCAGTGCAGATCAAAATGCAACGCGACGGCCCAGGACATTAAGAGCAAAATGGGAACCGTTCCGTCCCAGGAGATGATCGCCACATGCGTGGAATCGTGCAAGAGGATCGCGCAGATAAAGAGTGAGGCAGAGATTCCAAAGTACTGCAGATCCACCTGCGAAGAGGCCCTCAGAAAAGCGAATCGTCACGGCGATTCAGACCACATGAAGGCCTGTTGCGACAAGTGCGCGCAAGCACTTTTGAAGAGCTTTCGAGAAAGCCGCGCCCAGCAACAAAAAGGCAACTGAGCAAAGGCAATGACGGCAACCGAACCCATGACTTTCGCTGAACTAGTCTCGCAACCCCGAACCCTTGTTATGGGGGTAATCAACACCACGCCCGATTCTTTTTCCGATGGCGGAAAGCATCTTGATGCGGAAATTGCAATAGCTGCGGCTCTGGAGATGTTGGAGGCCGGAGCGGATATCGTGGATGTGGGAGGGGAATCTACTCGACCGGGATCTGCTCCGGTTAACGAGGAAGAGGAACTCCGCAGGGCCATACCGGTGATTCGTGGAATCTGCCGACAGAGGGCCGACGCGTGGGTTTCCATTGATACGAGGCGCAGGAACGTCGCGAAAGCCGCTGTGCAACACGGTGCTCGAATTATCAATGACGTTACGGGATTCCGCGACGATCCGTCCCTTGTGGATCTGGCCCGGGAGGTCCGGGCCGGTCTCGTCGTAATGCACATGCTGGGAAAGCCGAAAACCATGCAGCAGGACATACACTATGATTCATTTCCCGGCGACATTTTCGATTTCTTCCAAGAGCGCATCAGGACCTTGGAAGACAGCGGAATTCCTCCCGAGAATATCGTCTTGGACCCGGGCATAGGATTCGGCAAGACATTCGACCACAATCTCGTCCTAATAAATAGATTGGATATATTTCGGCCTTTGGGAAAACCGATTCTCGTGGGGCCGTCCCGCAAGTCATTTATCGGCAAAATCCTGGACGAGCCGAATCCTGAGGCCCGCGTTGTCGGGACGCTTGCTGCGATCACTGCGGCGGTGCTCCGAGGGGCTTCCATAGTTCGCGTACATGACGTTCCTCCGGCAGTGCAGGCATGCAAGGTTGCGGATGCCGTAGTCAGAGAGAGGGTTGCTAGTTGATTTTTGGGGTAGGAATAGACTTGGTTGATGTCTCGCGCATGGAACGGGTCCTCCAGGGCCGATCCGCGAAAAGGTTCATTGACAGGGTCTTTACCGAAGAAGAAATTGTCACCTGCACGACCGCTCCCCATCCTGCGCAGGCCTATTCGGCCCGTTTCGCAGCAAAGGAAGCCGTCGTGAAAGCTCTAGGCACCGGCTTTTCTCGAGGCATTACCCCCGGACAAATTGCGGTCGTCGGCGGAGAGCGCACTCGCCCCACCATCAGGCTCGCGGGCTCTGCACTGAGGCAAGCCCAGACGATGCGGGTGTCCGCAATCCATTTGTCGCTAACTCATACTCCACAATCAGCCGCGGCAATGGTTGTCCTGGAAAACTGAAGCCACATCGCCAAGCAAGGTTTGAAAACGCGATAATCGGGGATTTCGTCAAGAGCCGTCGGGCACTCGGCAGGATCACGCGCCCGTCTCTGACAGAGCCCGGTTTCATTGTTTATAGTGATCCTCAAAAGTTTTTCCGAACCGAGCCGCAGTGCTGGATAAGCCAGTCCCGCGTTGGCGGGACACCCACGATTCAATCCGCCATGACTTTCGAGAAGTGCTATACTCGCTGAGAATCCTTGCCGAAACCCCCGAATCAACTCACTCTCGTTTCAGGTCATCCATTTTTCTGTCAAACTCGTTCCAAAACCGTGAATCGCAGTCCTGTATACATCTTGCGTACAAGTAAGACCGATCATAGCCTCTGCCGCCTCCCCATTGGTACAGACCGATCCAGTCCCGGCAGTTTTGTATACAGGAATCCCGATCAAAGGCTCCGCTGCTCCCATATTGAGCAAGAAGAACCGGAGGTTGTGCGACAGACGGCCCCACCATCCCGGACAGTAGCAAGCCCATCGCAAGGGCGACGATCGAAAACATATATAGGCTGTTCATGGCGTAACTCCTTCAAGAATCTGTATAGTCTCAAGACGGACTTGTAAGGGGACAAACCGACAACTCTCCCGTTTGCCCCAGCTTGGTTTCTGTAATATTTGATGCGATTGGTGTCTTGAGGGTTCAGGGATTTGGACTGCAATTCAGGGAATGCCAAAATCCTGGTGCGAGTCCTGATAGCGATTCGCCATAAAAAATACAACATTCCCGACTGTTGTCCTTGCTGTACGTGTCAAGTAATTCGTGGACAAGACTCGAGGAATTCTAGGGGAGTTTTCCCCCCTAGGGCTTGATGCGGTCTTAGGTTGTTGTAGTAGTAGATGTACTGTTCGAGTTCCTTTTTGAACTCTTCTTCGCTTTC